>NZ_BAAJPZ010000009.1:0-264524 GCF_057552455.1 Streptomyces sp. PKA51 | reverse complement strand
CAACGGGGCTTCTCTGCGTTTACGGGCACTCCACCCCCGTCCCCCACTCCCCCCGGCCGTGTCGCTGCGGCGAAGCATGCGCAGCGACACGGCGAAGGTGAGAGGACGTGCGTCAGGCGGTACGCGCCGCAGCCGCCTGGGCCAGCTCGATGTCCAGGGACTCGCGGCGGATGCGCTGGTCCGTGTACAGCAGGGCCGTGACGCCGGCCGAAATCGGCAGCGAAACCGTCGCGCCGATTGCCGCCACCACGCCGCTCGTGATCAGGAAAGGCCACGAGGAAGCGTAAGCATCCGTCATGTGGCCGCCATTCGCAATGAATTGAATGGCCGTCACCGGAATCTGAATGATCATTCCGACCAGGGCGACGATGAGTGCTGCCAGCACCTGTATTCCGAAGATACGCCAGCCGTCGCCTCGAACGAGTTTGACGGCCCGTCGCATTGCCGAGGCCACGCCCTGCTTTTCGAGCATGAGGGCCGGCGCCGCGAGGTTGAATCGCGTCCACACCCAGGCGGACCCCGCCAGCCCCAGCATTCCGCCGAGGAGGGTCAGGGACACCCCGATCGGTGTCTCCCCGCCCGCGGCCAGCAGCAGGCCGGGGGCCACGCCCACCGCGCAGGGCAGGAGGATGAGCAGCGGCACCACGCAGAACAGCCCGGTCAGCCGCAGGAGTTCGGGCCGGGCGCTGCGCCAGGCGTCGGCGGCCGAGGTGGGGCGACCCAGGATGGCGCGGCTGACGACGACCGTCAGCATGGCCGTGGCGACGATCGAGCCGACGAGTCCTATGAGCGAGGTGAGCGCCAGTTCGGGCACCCTCTCCTTGGCCGCGTCCAGGACCTCCCGCAGGGCCGCCTGCGGGTCGCCGGCCTGGCCGGCTTCGGTGGCCTTGCGGAACCAGATGCCCTGGGCGGCCGTGGACACGCCCGTGGTGACGACGGCGACGGCCGCCGAGACCCCGAAGACGGTGCGCCAGTGGCGGCGCATCGTGGCGAAGGCGCCGCCGAGGATCTCGCCCGTGCCGAGGGGGCGCAGCGGGATGACGCCGGGCTGGGGTGCGGGAGGCACCGGAGGGGGCCACGGGGCGGCGTAACGGCCGTTCCCCGGAGAGTCGTACATCTTTGCGTTGCTCCTTCTGCTGCCCGTTGTGCCGTACACCGGCTTTTCGAGCGGTTTGCCGGTGAGCCATCGTGTCAGGAGGACCGGCGAAGCCCGTAAGAGGGAGCCGCAGGAGGAGCCCTTCAATAGTTGGTGTGGCCGGGGCAGACTGGACCAATGGCTGATCAGTACGTGGCATCCGCGTCTGTTGTCGGGTCCGCTCCCGTCGCGCTGCGCTGGGACGAGCCCCCCGAGGGCCCGGTGATCGTCCTCCTGGACCAGCGGCGGCTGCCCGCCGAGGAGGTGGAGCTGGTCTGCACCGACGTGCCCGCACTGATCGACGCGATACGGACCCTCGCGGTCCGTGGCGCACCGCTGCTGGGCGTGGCGGGGGCTTACGGGCTGGCTCTGGCGGCCGTGCGGGGCTTCGACGTGGAGGAGGCCGCGGAGATGCTCTCCGCGGCCCGTCCCACGGCCGTCAACCTCGCCTACGGCGTCGGGCGGGCCCTCGCGGCGTACCGGGCGGCTCTGGCGGACGGGGCGGGGCCGGAGGGGGCCTGGCGGGCCGCGCTGGCGGAGGCTCGTGCGCTGCACGAGGAGGATGCGCAGGCCAGCGCCCGCATGGCGGAGCACGGGCTGGAGCTGTTGAAGGAGCTGCTGCCCGGTGGGGGCTTCCGGCTGCTGACCCATTGCAACACCGGCGCCCTGGTCTCCGGCGGCGAGGGCACCGCGCTGGCCGTGGCGGGTGCGGCGCACCGGATCGGGGAGCTGCGCCGGCTGTGGGTGGACGAGACGCGTCCGCTGTTGCAGGGTGCCCGGCTGACCGCGTACGAGGCGGCGCGGGCGGGCATGCCGTACACCCTGCTGACCGACAACGCGGCGGGCTCGCTGTTCTCGGCGGGCGAGGTGGACGCCGTGGTGATCGGCGCCGACCGGATCGCCGCGGACGGGTCCGTGGCCAACAAGGTGGGCAGCTATCCGCTGGCCGTGCTGGCCCGCTACCACCATGTGCCGTTCCTGGTCGTGGCGCCCACGACGACGGTGGATCTCACGACGGCCGACGGTGGGGCGATCGAGGTGGAGCAGCGGCCGGCTCTGGAGGTGACCGAGTTCCCCGGTGGGATGCCCGGGGAAGTGCCCGGAAGGGCGGTCGCGCCCCTGGGTACGCAGGCGTACAACCCTGCGTTCGATATCACACCGCCGGAGTTGGTGACCGCCATTGTCACGGAAAACGGCATTGTTTCACCCGTGACGAAGACGGGTTTGGCGGAGCTGTGTGCCAGGTCACGATCGGGTAATGGGATGATGTCGATATGAAGGGACGCGTCCTCGTCGTCGACGACGACACCGCACTGGCCGAGATGCTCGGAATCGTGCTTCGTGGTGAGGGTTTCGAGCCGTCGTTCGTATCGGACGGCGACAAAGCGCTGGCCGCTTTCCGGGAGGCCAAACCCGATCTTGTATTGCTCGATCTGATGCTGCCCGGCCGTGACGGCATCGAGGTGTGCCGTCTGATCCGGGCGGAGTCCGGTGTGCCGATCGTGATGCTGACGGCGAAGAGCGACACGGTCGACGTGGTGGTCGGTCTGGAGTCGGGCGCGGACGACTACGTCGTCAAGCCGTTCAAGCCCAAGGAGCTGGTGGCCCGCATCCGGGCGCGGCTGCGCAGGTCCGAGGAGCCGGCACCCGAGCAGCTGACCATCGGGGACCTGGTGATCGACGTCGCCGGTCACTCCGTGAAGCGGGACGGCCAGTCGATCGCCCTGACGCCGCTCGAGTTCGACCTGCTGGTGGCGCTGGCGCGCAAGCCGTGGCAGGTGTTCACCCGCGAGGTGCTGCTCGAGCAGGTCTGGGGCTACCGCCACGCCGCGGACACGCGGCTGGTGAACGTGCACGTCCAGCGGCTGCGCTCGAAGGTCGAGAAGGACCCCGAGCGGCCGGAGATCGTGGTGACCGTCCGTGGTGTGGGGTACAAGGCGGGGCCGAGCTGAGATGTCGGGCAACGGCGCCGCTCCGGAGCGCGATGCGGGGCGGCCCGTCGAGGCTCCGGGCGGCATCTCCTTCTTCCGGCGCCTGTGGCGCGCCGGGAGGATGCTCTCGGACGGCGCCGGGGCCGGCCCGGTGCATCCGCTGCTGCGCCTGTACGTACGCTGGGTGAGGCGGCCGCTGCTGCCCGCGATGCGGCTGTGGCGGCGCAACATCCAGCTGCGGGTCGTGGCGACCACGCTGCTGATGTCGCTGGGCGTCGTGCTGCTGCTGGGCGTGGTGGTCATCGGGCAGGTGCGCAACGGCCTGCTGGAGGCCAAGCGGCATGCCTCGCAGAGCCAGGCCGAGGGCGGTTTCAAGGCGGCGCGCGATGCCGCCGACCCCGGGTCGGACCGGGGTCAGGACACCGCGCAGTCCGGTGGCCGGGGCAATCCCGACTCCGGCGCCTGGCTGACGGGTCTGGTGCAGCAGCTGGCCAGTGGTGGCCAGGGCGTCTACCACGTGGTGGCCCTCAGCGCGGGCGACGGCGACACCTCGTACGTCGGCGGTACGCGCGGCCCGCGGGCCTCGGGGGACATCGATCCGGAGCACAGTGTGCCGGTCGATCTGCGTCGGCAGCTGGACACCCACACGGGGACGTTCGAGAAGCCCGGCACCATCAAGCACAGCGCCTCCGACGAGGGTGAGCCGGCGCTGATCGTCGGCAAGCGGCTCTACGACGTCAACGGCAAGCCGTACCAGCTGTACTACCTCTTCCCCTTCACGCAGGAGGAGAAGTCGCTCAGCCTGGTCAAGGGCACGCTGGCGACGGCCGGCGTGTTCGTGGTGGTGCTGCTGGGCGCCATCGCGTGGCTGGTCGTACGGCAGATCGTCACGCCCGTGCGGATGGCCGCGAGCATCTCCGAGCGGCTGGCGGCCGGCGTCCTGCAGGAGCGCATGAAGGTCACCGGTGAGGACGACATCGCGCGCCTGGGCGAGGCCTTCAACAAGATGGCGCAGAACCTCCAGGTGAAGATCCAGCAGCTGGAGGAGCTGTCGCGGATGCAGCGCCGGTTCGTCTCGGACGTCTCGCACGAGCTGCGCACCCCCCTGACGACGGTCCGGATGGCCGCGGACGTCATCCACGAGGCGCGCGAGGACTTCGATCCGGTGACCGCGCGCTCGGCGGAACTGCTCATCGGGCAGCTGGACCGGTTCGAGTCGCTGCTGGCGGACCTGCTGGAGATCAGCCGGTTCGACGCGGGGGCGGCCGCCCTGGAGGCCGAGCCCATCGACCTGCGCGACGTGGTGAACCGGGTCGTGGACGGGGCGCTGCCGCTGGCCGACCGCAAGGGCAGCCGCATCCTGGTGCGCGGCGCCGAGCAGCCCGTGATCGTCGAGGCGGACGCCCGCCGGCTGGAGCGGGTGCTGCGCAACCTCGTGGTCAACGCCGTCGAGCACGGCGAGGGCAAGGACGTCGTGGTGCGCCTGGCGGCGGCCGGTGGCGCGGTCGCGGTCGCGGTGCGCGACTACGGCGTGGGCCTGAAGCCGGGCGAGGCGACGCGGGTGTTCAACCGCTTCTGGCGCGCCGACCCCGCCCGCGCCCGCACCACCGGCGGCACGGGGCTGGGGCTGTCGATCGCCGTCGAGGACGCGCGGCTGCACGGCGGCTGGCTGCAGGCGTGGGGCGAGCCCGGCGGCGGGTCGCAGTTCCGGCTGACGCTGCCGCGCACCGCCGGCGACAGCCTGCGCGGCTCGCCGATCCCGCTGGAGCCCGAGGACTCCCGGCGCAACCGCGGCGCCGCCGCGAACGGCGCCGCCCAGCAGGTGCAGCCGCCCGCCGGGCCGCCGCCCGGGGCCGTACCGCCCGCGGGCACCGCGCAGAGCAGAAACGTACGGCCACCGGTCGACCCCACCGCACTGCCCGGCAGCGGCGCCCGCGTCGTGGCGCGCCCGGGCGGCACCCTGGCCCCCGACCGGGGCGAGGGCGGCTCCGCCGGCCCGGCCCCGGACGACACGCCCGGCGCGCCCGGCACGCAGGAGCAGGACGGCGACGCGGGGACGCCCGGCGGGCGCGAGGACCGGAGGCGGACGTGAGGACAGCGCAGGACCACGCGGGCCGGCGGCGCGGCCGCCCGGCCGCGCGCCTGGCGGCGCTGGCCGTCGGCGGCGCCCTGATCGCCGGGTGCGCCTCGATGCCGGACGGCGGCGAGGTCAAGGCGGTGGACTCCTCGCAGCGGGCCGAGGCCGACGCGCAGGTGCGCGTCTACGGCGTGCCGCCGCGCAAGAACGAGCAGCCGCAGGAGCTCGTCACCGGTTTCCTGGAGGCGACCACCAGCGACGACCCCGACTACGACACGGCACGGATGTACCTGGCCAAGTCGGTGAAGCGGCAGTGGGACCCCTCGGCCCAGACGACCGTGCTGGACCGCACCCCGCAGGTGCGTGTCGAGCGCACGAGCGGCGACCGGGAGGGCGGCTACCTCGTCACCCTCACCGGGCACCAGATCGCGGTCGTCGACGCCAAGCACGCCTACAAGCCCGACGAGCGCGACTACAAGGCGCAGTTGCACATGGCGCGCGAGGACGGGGAGTGGCGCATCGACGCCCTCGACGCGGGCCTGGTCCTCGGTGTCTCCGACTTCCAGCGGATCTACCGATCCGTCAACAAGTACTACTTCGCGGAGCTCGGTTCCGCCGGCGGGGGCGCGGGCAAGAGCCACGAGGTGCTCGTCGCGGACCCGGTGTACGTGCGCAAGCGCATAGACCCGGTGACCTCGACGGTGAAGGCACTGCTGGACGGGCCGACGTCGTGGCTGGGCCCGGTGGCCGCCTCGGCGTTCCCGACGGGCACGCGCCTGGAGGACCAGCGCGTGAGCCTGGACGACTCCAACGCGCTCAAGGTGCGCCTGAGCGAGCGGGCCGCGGGCGCCAACCAGGACCAGTGCCTGCGCATGGCCGCCCAGCTGCTCTACACGGTGCAGGAGTCGGCCAAGGTCACCGACGTGACCCTGCAGCGCAAGGACGGCTCGCGGCTGTGCGTGCTGGGCCGGGACGAGGCCCGGTGGTACGCCCCGGCGCTGACCTCGGGGCGGCCGGACCGGCAGTACTTCGTCGACGGCCAGCACCACATGGCGAGCCTGTCCGACAGTGACGAGGAGCCGCACCGCGTCGCCGGGCCGCTGGGCGCCGACGCCGGGGTGCAGCTGCGCTCGGTGGCGGTGGATCGCACCGAGCAGCGTGCGGCCGGGGTCGGTGCGAACGGGCAGTCGCTGTACGTCGCCCCGATGCGCAGCGGGGCGCCCCTGGGCGAGCCCCGGCTGACCGTGCGCGGCGGTACGGGCGCCAGGACCGGGCTCACGGCACCGAGCTGGGACGGCCTGGGCGACCTGTGGGTCGCCGACCAGGACCCGGACCACCCGCGGCTGCTGCGGGTGCCCGGCGGCACCGGCACCCCCGAGGAGGTCCCGGTGCCGGGGCTGGACGGGGGCCGCATCACGGGACTGCGCGTGGCCGCGGACGGGGTGCGGATTGCGCTGCTGGTGACCAAGGGCGACCATACGGCCCTGCGGCTGGGCCGGGTCGAGCGGCGCGGCGGGGCCGGGCGGCCGGGCCTGTCGGTGCAGGAGCTGCGGGCGGTGGCGCCCCGGCTGGAGGACGTCAGCGCCGTCTCCTGGGCGGGCGCGAGCCGCCTGCTGGTGGCCGGCAACGAGCCCGGTGGGCTGCAGCAGCTGCAGTACATCGAGACCGACGGCTCGCAGCTGAACGGCTCGGGCCTGCCGGGCATCACGAGCGTGCGCGGCGTGGCCGCCTCGGAGAACCCGGGCAAGGCCCAGGCGCTCGTCGCCGAGGGCGACGGCGGCATCGTGCGGCTGCTGCCGGACACCAACTGGAAGCTGGTGGGCCGCGACGGCTCGGCGCCGGTCTACCCCGGGTAGCGGCCGTTCGCGCTGCGCGGCCCCGCCGGCGCGGGCGTTTGCGCAGATCATCGGTGGTTCGCCGGCCCTCTGCCGGTGGCTTTCCACAGGGGTGGCGGGGCCGGCCGGGCCGCGCGAGAGTGGATCCATGCACGGGTTGTGGCAGGAGATCGCCGGCCTGGTGCTGCCGGCGGAATGCGCGGGGTGCGGTCTGCCGCGGTCCGTGCTGTGCGACGGGTGCCGCGCGCAGCTGTGCGGGCGGCAGCCGGAGCGCGTGTGGCCGCAGCCGCGACCGGCGGGCCTGCCGCCGGTCCACGCGGCCGCGCGGTACGAGGGCGCGGTGCGGTCGGTGCTGCTCGCCCACAAGGAGCGCGGCCGGCTCGGCCTGGCCGAGCCGCTGGGCGCGGCCCTGGCGGGTGCTGCGGCCATGGCCGGTGCCAGGGGCCGGGGCGGTGGCGTACGGGGCCGGGGCGGGCCTTTGCTGCTCGTGCCGGTGCCTTCGGCGCGGCGCGCGGTGGCCGGGCGCGGCCACGACGCCGGGCGGCGGATCGCCCTGGCCGCGGCGCGGGCGCTGCGGGCCGGCGGGCTGCCGGCCCGGGTGGTGCCGGGGCTGCGGCTGCGGCGGGCCGTCGCCGACCAGTCCGGGCTGGACGCGCGGCAGCGCAGGGCGAATGTGACCGGGGCGATGGGGGTAGCGGCGGGGGTGGAGCGTCTGTGGCGCCCCGGACGGCCGGTGGTGCTGGTGGACGACCTGATGACGACCGGCGCCTCGCTGGTGGAGGCGGCACGGGCGGTCGAGGCCGGCGGCGGGCACGTCGTGGGTGCGGCGGTGGTCGCCGCGGTTCCGCGGATGGCCGGATTTCACCGGTCGGAGAGCGGAACGGACCGTGAACGCCCGGCGTTCCTGAGGGAAACGGCGAGAAAACACCTGAATGGAGGTACGTGGCGATAGGGGGTACCGACGCGCTTCCGAGCGAGATATGTTCGGTTGTGAGGAAGGGCAGGACCTATGCCTGGAATCTCCGATTGGCGCGCTTCGTACGCCTTCGCTGAAGCTTGAAGAAGTTCGCTGACGCCCGAAGAGGCGCGACGCCGGTGGGGTGTAGATCTTGTCGACGGGGGAGGAGGAGGTGAAAACCGCCTAGTCGGTGGCTCCGGACCTCCCCGGGGCCTGATGCAAGAGGGATGCGCTCCGCACCTTCGGCGGAGCGATCCGGGAACGGAGTTCTGCGTGGACATCGTCGTCAAGGGCCGCAAGACAGAGGTCCCCGAGCGGTTTCGCAAGCACGTGGCCGAAAAGCTCAAGCTGGACCGCATCCAGCAGCTCGACGGCAAGGTGATCAGCCTCGACGTGGAGGTGTCCAAGGAGCCCAACCCCAGGCAGTCCGACCGCTCCGACCGTGTGGAGATCACCGTGCGTTCGCGAGGACCGGTGATCCGGGCGGAGGCCGCGGCGACCGATCCCTACGTCGCGCTCGACCTTGCCACCAGCAAGCTCGAGGCGCGCCTGCGCAAGCAGCACGACAAGCGCATCACCCGCCGCAACGGCCGGATTCCGGCAGGCGGCGTCGGCGCGCTGGTGACCGGGGCCGCGGAGCTCAACGACAGGGGTGAGCTGACGACGGAGGGTGAGGGCGAGGTGCCCGTCACCCACATGGGACCGCTGGAGATCCGGGGCGAAGGCCCGCTGGTGGTCCGCGAGAAGACCCACTCCGCGCCGCCGATGTCGCTCGACCAGGCGCTGTACGAGATGGAGTTGGTCGGCCACGACTTCTATCTGTTCGTCGACTCCGAGACCAAGATGCCCAGTGTCGTCTACCGGCGGCACGCGTACGACTACGGCGTCATCCACCTGAACAGCGACCCCTTCTACACCGGAGAGCCCGGTGGGGCCGGCGGTGAACTCGGCGGCTGACGCGGCTTCGTGACGATGCCCTGGGAGCACGGCTCCCGGGGCATCGCCCGTGCGAGCACGGCCGGGAAAGCACGGGCGGGCGGCGCGGCATGAAATCATGGTCGCGTCCAACCGCGGGTGCGCCGGAACCGGTGGGAACGGCGCAGACCGCGCAACCGCGAAGGGCCATGGCCTTCAGGGGGAGGAACGATGGCGGACAGGTTCGGACCCGTGGCCGGGTCCGGCGAGGACGACGAGGGCGCCCGCGCCGGCCGCGACGCCGCACGCGAGGAGCCGATCCGGGTCCTTGTCGTCGACGACCATGCGCTCTTCCGCCGCGGACTGGAGATCGTCCTCGCCCAGGAGGAGGACATCCAGGTCGTGGGGGAGGCCGGGGACGGCGCCGAGGCGGTGGACAAGGCCGCCGACCTGCTGCCCGACATCGTGCTGATGGACGTGCGGATGCCCCGGCGCGGAGGCATCGAGGCCTGCACCTCCATCAAGGAGGTGGCCCCCAGCGCGAAGATCATCATGCTGACGATCAGCGACGAGGAGGCCGACCTCTACGACGCCATCAAGGCCGGGGCGACGGGCTACCTCCTCAAGGAGATCTCCACCGACGAGGTGGCCACGGCGATCCGGGCGGTCGCCGACGGCCAGTCCCAGATCAGCCCGTCGATGGCGTCCAAGCTGCTCACCGAGTTCAAGTCGATGATCCAGCGCACGGACGAGCGCCGGCTGGTGCCCGCGCCCCGGCTGACCGACCGGGAGCTGGAGGTGCTCAAGCTCGTCGCCACCGGGATGAACAACCGCGACATCGCCAAGGAGTTGTTCATCAGCGAGAACACCGTCAAGAACCACGTGCGCAACATCCTGGAGAAGCTCCAGCTGCACTCCCGGATGGAGGCGGTGGTCTACGCGATGCGGGAGAAGATCCTGGAGATCCGCTGACGACCGGCAGCCGGGGACCGGCGGCCGACCGGACCCCACCGGCCACCGTCAGCCCTCCAGGGCCGCCACCAGCGCCGCCGCCAGCCGGGCGTCGTCACAGCGCTCGACGCGCACGGCGTCGCAGCCCACCCAGCCGGCCGCCTCCCACAGCGCCCGGGCCATGGGCTCGACCGCCTTGGGGCCCTCCATGGACACCTGCCGGGCCACCAGCGTGCGGCCCTCGCGCGCCGGATCCACCCGGCCCGCCAGAGCGCCGCCCGTCAGCAGCGGCATCGCGAAGTAGCCGTGCACCCGCCGGGCCTTGGGCACGTACGCCTCCAGCCGGTGGGTGAAGCCGAAGATCCGCTCCGTACGCGGCCGGTCCCAGACCAGCGAGTCGAACGGTGAGAGCAGCGTCGTACGGTGCCGCCCGCGCGGCTCCTCGGCCAGCGCGGCGGGGTCCGCCCAGGCCGGCCTGCCCCAGCCCTCGACCTCCACCGGCACCAGGCCCGTGTCCCCGATCACCGCATCCACCTGCTCGGCCTTGAGCCGGTGGTAGTCCGCGAGGTCGGCGCGCGTGGCCACGCCCATCGCCGCACCCGCCTGCGCCACCAGGCGCCGTATGCACGCGGTGTCGTCGAGGTCGTCGTGGAACAGCTCCTGCGGGACCGCCCGTTCGGCCAGGTCGTACACCCGCTTCCAGCCGCGCCGCCGGGTGCACACCACCTCACCGGTGTCCAGCAGCCACTCGACCGCGATCTTGGTCTCGGACCAGTCGTACCACTCCCCGCCGTTCTTGGCGCCGCCCAGCTCCGTGGCCGTCAGCGGCCCCTCGGCCTTCAGCCGCTCGCGCACCGCCGCGCAGGAGCCCTCCGCGTCCTTCATGACGTGCCAGCGGTAGCCGCGCCGGCGGATGGCCCGGCGGCGGAAGGCGAACAGCGGCCACTCCTCGATCGGCAGGATGCACGCCGCGTGCGACCAGTACTCGAAGGCGGCGGCGTCCTCCCCTTCCCCGCTCCAGTACGCCGCCTCCACCGCCTCGCGGCCCACCGCGCCCAGCCGCGCGTACGGCACCAGCTCGTGCGAGCGCGCCAGCACCGAGATCGTGTCCAGCTGCACCGCGCCGAGGCGCCGCAGCACCCCGCGCGTGCCCGCGCGCCGGTCGGGGGCGCCGAGCAGGCCTTGGGCCCGCAGGGCCAGGCGTCGCGCCTGGCCGGCGGAGAGCCGGACCTCGGCCCGGGGGCCGTGCTCGGCGGTGCGTCCGGCGGTCGTACGGGCCTTCGGGTGGGCGGCAGTTGTCATGCCGGACACCCTAGAGGGGACCACTGACAACGCCGGTGGATCCCGCCCTGCCCTCAGCCGTCCCCGGGGAAGGGCAGATAGGGGGTGGCGCTCGGAAGGCCCAGGTCGGAGGGGAGCAGGGAGCCGACCCAGGCGTCCCGACGGGTCCCGCTCGACGGCAGTCGGGAGCGCAGCATCCCCTCCATCCGGAAACCCGCCTTCAGCGCGACGGCGCGCGAGCCCTCGTTCCCGGCCTCGGCGAGCCATTCCAGCCGTTCGACGCCCAGGTCCTCCAAGGCCCAGCGGCACACCTCGCGCGCGGCCTCCACGGTGTAGCCGCGGCCGCGCTGCTCCTTCGCCGTCCAGTAGCCGAGCTCGGCCTCGCGCTCGGGGGCGTTCGGCAGGGACAGCCGGACCAGGCCCATCGCCCCGACCAGGTGGCCGCCGCCTCGGGTGAAGACGCCGAAGGAGTACGCGGTGTCCTCGCGCCAGCCGTCCACGGCGATGCGCTCGACGAACGTGCGCGCGTCCTCCTCCGTGTAAGGGGACGGCACGCGGGTCCAGCGCGGGATCTCCGGATCCTGGCAGGCGGCGTGCACCGCGGGCACGTCGGCGGGGGTGAAGGGCCGCAGCAGCAGGCGAGCGGTGCGCAGGCGTATGGGCTCCATGAACGGAGTCTAGGAGCGCGCCGCGCCCGGCCGCCGCGAATAAAACGGATGCCCGGCACCTTGGGGGACCGCCGTTCGTTCTCACAGCGGGTGACACCCGGCCTGGGTGGTGACGGACCTCCCGGCCCGGCGGGGTCCTCGCTTACGATGGCCGTTGCGGCGGGGACTGCCCCGTCGTGCCCGCGCACCCCACCGTGCCCAGGCCCGACCGGCAAGGAGCCAGCCTACGTGTCCGTCTTCGGCAAGATCATGCGTGCAGGAGAAGGCAAGATCCTGCGCAAGCTGCACCGCATCGCGGACCAGGTCAATTCCATCGAAGAGGACTTCCTGAACCTCTCCGACGCCGAGCTGCGTGCCCTCACCGAGGAGTACAAGCAGCGCTACGCCGACGGCGAGAGCCTGGACGACCTGCTGCCCGAGGCCTTCGCCACCGTCCGTGAGGCGGCCAAGCGCGTCCTCGGCCAGCGGCACTACGACGTGCAGCTCATGGGCGGGGCCGCCCTGCACCTGGGCTACGTGGCGGAGATGAAGACCGGTGAGGGCAAGACCCTCGTCGGCACCCTCCCGGCGTACCTGAACGCCCTGTCCGGCGACGGCGTCCACCTGATCACGGTCAACGACTACCTCGCCGAGCGCGACTCGGAGTTGATGGGCCGGGTGCACCGCTTCCTGGGCCTGACGGTGGGCTGCATCCTCGCCAACATGACCCCGGCCGAGCGTCGCGAACAGTACAACTGCGACATCACCTACGGCACGAACAACGAGTTCGGCTTCGACTACCTGCGCGACAACATGGCGTGGTCGAAGGACGAGCTGGTCCAGCGCGGGCACAACTTCGCCATCGTCGACGAGGTCGACTCCATCCTCGTCGACGAGGCCCGTACGCCGCTGATCATCTCCGGCCCGGCGGACCAGGCCACCAAGTGGTACGGCGACTTCGCCAAGCTGGCCACCCGCCTGACCAAGGGCGAGCCGGCCAACCCGCAGAAGGGCGTCGAGGAGACCGGCGACTACGACGTCGACGAGAAGAAGCGCACCGTCGCCATCCACGAGGCCGGCGTGGCCAAGGTCGAGGACTGGCTGGGCATCGACAACCTCTACGAGTCGGTCAACACCCCCCTCGTCGGCTACCTCAACAACGCCATCAAGGCCAAGGAGCTCTTCAAGCGCGACAAGGACTACGTCGTCATCGACGGCGAGGTCATGATCGTCGACGAGCACACCGGCCGCATCCTCGCCGGCCGCCGCTACAACGAGGGCATGCACCAGGCGATCGAGGCGAAGGAAGGGGTGGACATCAAGGACGAGAACCAGACCCTCGCCACGATCACCCTGCAGAACTTCTTCCGCCTCTACAACAAGCTCTCCGGCATGACCGGTACGGCCATGACCGAGGCCGCCGAGTTCCACCAGATCTACAAGCTCGGCGTCGTGCCCATCCCGACGAACCGCCCGATGGTCCGCAAGGACCAGTCCGACCTGATCTACCGCACCGAGGTCGCCAAGTTCGACGCGGTCGTCGAGGACATCGCCGAGAAGCACGCCCTGGGCCAGCCGATCCTGGTCGGCACCACCTCCGTGGAGAAGTCCGAGTACCTCTCCCAGCAGCTCGCCAAGCGCGGCATCCCGCACGAGGTGCTCAACGCCAAGCACCACGAGCGCGAGGCCCAGATCGTCGCCCAGGCCGGCCGCAAGGGCGCCGTCACCGTCGCCACCAACATGGCCGGCCGCGGTACGGACATCAAGCTCGGCGGCAACCCCGAGGACCTCGCCGAGGCGGAGCTGCGCCAGCGCGGCCTCGACCCCGAGGAGCACATCGAGGAGTGGGCCGCCGCGCTGCCCGCCGCCCTGGAGAAGGCCGAGGCCGCGGTCAAGGCCGAGAACGAAGAGGTCAAGGAGCTCGGCGGCCTGTACGTCCTGGGCACCGAGCGCCACGAGTCCCGCCGCATCGACAACCAGCTGCGCGGCCGTTCCGGCCGTCAGGGCGACCCGGGCGAGTCCCGCTTCTACCTGTCGCTGGGCGACGACCTGATGCGCCTGTTCAAGGCCCAGATGGTCGAGCGCGTGATGGCCATGGCCAACGTCCCCGACGACGTGCCGATCGAGAACAAGATGGTCACCCGTGCCATCGCCTCCGCCCAGTCCCAGGTCGAGCAGCAGAACTTCGAGACCCGCAAGAACGTCCTGAAGTACGACGAGGTGCTCAACCGCCAGCGCGAGGTCATCTACGGCGAGCGCCGCCGCGTCCTGGAGGGCGAGGACCTGCACGAGCAGGTCCAGCACTTCATGGACGACACGATCGACGCCTACGTCCAGGCCGAGACCGTCGAGGGCTTCGCCGAGGAGTGGGACCTGGAGCGCCTGTGGGGCGCCTTCAAGCAGCTCTACCCCTGCCGGGTGACCATCGAGGAGCTGGAGGAGGCGGCCGGCGACCGCGCCGGGATCACCGCCGAGTTCATCGCCGAGTCCATCAAGGACGACATCCGCGAGCAGTACGCCGCCCGCGAGGAGCAGCTCGGCTCCGAGATCATGCGTGAGCTCGAGCGCCGCGTCGTGCTGTCCGTCCTGGACCGCAAGTGGCGCGAGCACCTCTACGAGATGGACTACCTCCAGGAGGGCATCGGCCTGCGGGCCATGGCCCAGAAGGACCCGCTGGTGGAGTACCAGCGCGAGGGCTTCGACATGTTCACCGCCATGATGGACGGGATCAAGGAGGAGTCGGTCGGCTACCTGTTCAACCTGGAGGTCCAGGTCGACCAGCAGCTGGAGGAGGTCCCCGTCGAGGAGGCCGCCGGACCGTCCCTGCAGAAGGTCCAGGACACCGTGCCGGCCGCCCGCCCGGAGATCCGCGCCAAGGGCCTGGACGCCCCGCAGCGGCCCGACCGGCTGCACTTCTCCGCTCCCACGGTCGACGGCGAGGGCGGCCTCGACGAGCGCGACGAGGAGATGCTGGAGTACCGCTCCGAGGCGGACGGCCTCACGCGCGCCGAGCGCCGCAAGGCCCAGCGCAGCGGCGGCGGCCGCCGCCGCAAGAAGTAGCGGCAGGCTCCCCGGCGGGGCGGGACACCAGGAGGTGTCCCGCCCCGCCGGCGTTATCCGGCACGCACGCCGCCCAGCTCCACCGCGGCGCACCGCCAGCGCTCGTCGGGGCACCGCTCCAGCCGGAAGGCCAGCGCCTGCAGCCGGTCGCCCGTGGCGATGCGGGCGAACGCCTCGATGACGCCCGGCCGCGGCTGGAACTCGTCGCAGTGGCGGACGTAGGGAGCCGCCCGGTCCGGCGGGACGGGCCGCAAGGGTGCGGCGGGGGCCAGCTCCACCAGCTGGTCGTACGCCCGGGGCAGGGCGTGGCCGAGCATCCAGTGCACCGGCCGCTGCCCGCTGAGGGTGAGCAGCAGCCGCTCGGCGAACCAGTGGCGCGGGTGCCGCGCGGCCGGCTGCCGGTACCGGGCGGCAAGACCCGCGCCGGGGCGCCGGGAGTCCGTGCGGCGGATCTGCGGGCGCGGTGGCCGGCCTGCCGCCGGCTGGTTCGGCTGACTCCGGTGCACGCGAATCTCCCCCGTGATGGCCGGGCCCGGCATGGGATACCGGGCGGTAGCGTCGGTCGACGGATCTTCTACCGGCGGTTTTTCCCGGGTGGGCAAGGTGGTGCCCGCGCCCGGCCGCGCCCGGTGGGGGTTCACCTATCCGGGCGAGCGGCGGCCCCGCGGACGGGTCGCGGGCCGCCCGGCCCGCGAGGCGGCGCCTTCGCCCACAGGCCCACCGGCAGCTCGAAGGGGGACTCCCGCCCGTATGCTGGCAGCACTATCCGTAAGTCCTCCGGAATCACGAAAGCGGCGGTCATGCGCGTCTACGTCCCCCTGACCCTCCCCTCCCTCGCGAAGGCGCACGAGGTGGGTCACCTGGGCCCGGCCCCGCTCACCGCCTACGCCGTCACCCCCGCCCTGCGCGAGTGGTACGTCTCGGAGGACATGGAGGAGCTGGAGTACGCCGCGCTGGGCCGCGCGTGCCTGGCCTCGCTGCGGCAGCTGGCCGCCGACCCCGCGGCACCCCGCCGCCGCGTCGTCGTCGCGGTCGACGTGGCCGACGCGGTCGTGACGGCCGTCGCCGACCGGGGCCCGGAGCAGCCGGCCCCGGGCGAGGTGCGGCTGGCGGAGACGATCCCGCTGCGCAAGGCGGCCTCCGTGCACGTCGACTCGTCCGACGCCGAGCAGGACGTGGCCGCCGCGGCCGCCGCCCTGGAGGCGGCCGACAAGGGCGACGAGGACGCGCAGTTCACGGTCGACGGCGCCGAGGACCACGACCTGATGTGGTTCGGCGTGCAGGAGATCCCCAACCTGGTCTGAGCCCGACGGGCGCGTTGTCGCACCCCCCGGGTACGGTCTGGGGGCATGGGGATGCACAGCACAGGGCAACGGGCGGCCGAAGCGGCTCCGCACATCGTGTGGGACTGGAACGGGACGCTCTTCCACGACATCGACGCGGTCATATCGGCCAGCAACGCGGCGTTCGCCGAGGTCGGCCTGGCACCGATCACCCTGGAGCGCTACCGCGAGCTGTACTGCGTGCCCATCCCCCGCTTCTACGAGCGGCTGATGGGGCGGCTGCCCTCCCAGGCCGAGTGGGACCACATGGACGGTGTCTTCCACCGCCACTACCGCGACCACCACATACGCTGCGGCCTGACCGACGGCGCCGAAGCCCTGCTGGCCGCGTGGCAGGCGGCCGGCCGCACCCAGTCGATCATGTCGATGTACCAGCACGACGACCTGGTGCCGCTGGTGCGCGGCTTCGGCATCGAGCGCCGCTTCGTCCGGGTGGAGGGCCGCACCGGTCCCTCCGGCGGCAGCAAGGCGGAGCACATGGAGCGCCACCTTGCCGGACTGGACGGTGTGGGGGCCCGGCGCACGGTGGTCATCGGCGACGCCGTCGACGACGCGGTGGCCGCGGCCCGCGTGGGTGCGCGCGCCGTGCTCTACACGGGTGGTTCGCACAGCCGCGAGAGCCTGGCGGCCGCCGGGGTGCCGGTGGTCGACAGCCTGGAGCAGGCCGTCGCCGAGGCGGAACGGCTCGTGGGCTGAGGCGCGCTGTCCACAGCGTCAAAGTTCGGTGGCGGGATTTGTACGAAAGCAGCTCGTGACGTCAGCCAGGGAAAGAGCGATAGCCTTACCAGGTGATCAGCGCGATATCCGGCAGGGGCGACGGCGCCTCTGACCTGCCCCCGGGCCGCCACCGCGCCCGGGTCGCCGCCGATCGTCGGAACCGGTCGTTCCAGGTGTGCCCCGGCACGCCCGCCGAGTTTTCGCGGAACGCTCCGGTCACCCCTCATCCCGGCATACCGTCGGATACGACAGGACATCCCGAGTCGCGACGTGATGCCATCACCACCTATGTCTCGCAACGGCGCGCGACAGGAGCCAGAGGACATGCAGACCAAGCTGGACGAAGCAAAAGCCGAGCTGCTCGAGCGGGCAGTACGCGTCGCCGAAGGGGGCCCGGCGCAGGGCGCGCAGGCGGCCGGTCCCCAGGGTGACGGCGGCGGCCTCGACCGGGGCGCCCTGACCGCCTACCTCCAGCGTTACTACCTGCACACCGCTCCGGAAGACCTCACCGGCCGCGACCCGGTCGACGTCTACGGCGCGGCGCTGTCGCACTACCGACTGGCCGAGGAGCGCCCCCAGGGCACGGCCAACGTCCGCGTCCACACCCCGACCGTGGAGGAGAACGGCTGGACCTCCAGCCACTCCGTCGTCGAGGTCGTCACCGACGACATGCCCTTCCTGGTCGACTCCGTCACCAACGAGCTCTCCCGCCAGAACCGCGGCATCCATGTGGTGATCCACCCGCAGGTCGTCGTCCGCCGTGACGTCACTGGCCGGCTGCTGGAGGTCCTCGGCTCCGCCTGCGACGCGCACGGCACCGGCCGCGACGCCGAGCTGGCGCACGACGCGCTCGTCGAGTCCTGGATCCACGTCGAGATCGACCGCGAGACCGACCGCGAGGACCTCAAGCAGATCGCCGACGACCTGCGCCGGGTGCTCTCCGACGTGCGCGAGGCCGTCGAGGACTGGTCGAAGATGCGCGACGCGGCCCTGCGCATCGCCGACGGCCTGGCCGACGAGCCCACCGCCGACGTCTCGGCCACCGAGCTCGACGAGGCCCGCGAGCTGCTGCGCTGGCTCTCCGCGGACCACTTCACCTTCCTCGGCTACCGCGAGTACGACCTCACCAGCGTGCGCACGGACGACGGGGAGGAGGACGTCCTGACCGCCGTGCCCGGCACCGGCCTGGGCATCCTGCGCTCCGACCCCACGCACACCGCCGGCGGCCACCACGAGGGCCACCACGCGCCGCTGTCGCGCCCGTCCTCCGCGTCCTTCAGCCGGCTGCCCGCCGACGCCCGCGCCAAGGCCCGCGAGCACAAGCTGCTGGTCCTGACCAAGGCCAACAGCCGCGCCACGGTGCACCGCCCCTCCTACCTCGACTACGTCGGGGTCAAGAAGTTCGACGCCGACGGCAACGTGACCGGCGAGCGCCGCTTCCTGGGCCTGTTCTCCTCCGCCGCGTACACCGAGTCCGTGCGCCGCGTGCCGGTCATCCGCCGCAAGGTCGCCCAGGTCCTGGACGACGCCGGCTTCAGCCCCGACAGCCACGACGGGCGCGACCTGCTGCAGATCCTGGAGACCTACCCGCGCGACGAGCTCTTCCAGATCCCGGCCGACGAGCTGCGCGCCATCGCCACCAGCGTGCTCTACCTGCAGGAGCGCCGCCGTCTGCGGCTGTACCTGCGCCGTGACGAGTACGGCCGCTACTTCTCCGCGCTGGTCTACCTGCCGCGCGACCGCTACACCACCGGGGTGCGGCTGCGCCTGATCGACATCCTCAAGGAGGAGCTCGGCGGCGACAGCGTCGACTTCACCGCCTGGAACACCGAGTCGGTCCTCTCCCGTCTGCACTTCGTCGTCCGCGTCGAGCCCGGCTCGGTCCTGCCCGATCTCAGCGACGCCGACGTCGAGCGCATCGAGGCCCGCCTGGTGGAGGCCGCCCGCTCCTGGGCCGACGGCTTCGCCGAGACGCTCACCGCCGAGGTGGGCGAGGAGCGCGCCGCCGAGCTGCTGCGCCGCTACGGCCAGGCGTTCTCCGAGGGCTACAAGGCCGACCACAGCCCCCGCAGCGCCGTCTCCGACCTCGGTCACCTGGAGCGGCTCGCGGCGAGCGAGCACAACTTCGAGCTGAGCCTGTACGAGCCGGTCGGCGCCGCCCCCGGCGAGCGCCGCTTCAAGATCTACCGCCAGGGCGAGCCGGTCTCGCTGTCGGCCGTCCTGCCGGTGCTGCAGCGGCTCGGCGTCGAGGTCGTCGACGAGCGTCCGTACGAGCTGCGCTGCGCGGACCGCACGACCGCCTGGATCTACGACTTCGGTCTGCGCGTGCCCGAGCGCGTCGAGGGCGACGACGCCCGCACCCGCTTCCAGGAGGCCTTCGCGGCCGTGTGGACGGGCGAGGCCGAGAACGACAACTTCAACATGCTGGTGCTCAAGGCCGGCCTCGACTGGCGCCAGGCCATGGTGCTGCGGGCCTACGCCAAGTACTTGCGGCAGGCCGGCTCCACCTTCAGCCAGGCCTACATGGAGGACACCCTCAGCAACAACGTCCACACCACCCGCCTGCTGGTCAACCTGTTCGAGGCCCGGATGTCGCCCGCGCTGCAGCGCGCCGGCAACGAGCTGATCGACGGCCTGCTGGAGGAGCTGGACGGCGCCCTGGACCAGGTCGCGAGCCTGGACGAGGACCGCATCCTGCGGTCCTTCCTGACGGTCATCAAGGCCACCCTGCGCACCAACCACTTCCAGCGCGACGAGCAGGGCAGGCCCCGCCCGTACCTGTCGATCAAGCTGGACCCGCAGGCCATCCCCGACCTGCCCGCGCCCCGCCCGGCCTTCGAGATCTGGGTCTACTCCCCGCGCGTGGAGGGCGTGCACCTGCGCTTCGGCAAGGTCGCCCGCGGCGGTCTGCGTTGGTCCGACCGGCGCGAGGACTTCCGCACCGAGATCCTCGGCCTGGTCAAGGCGCAGATGGTCAAGAACACCGTCATCGTGCCGGTGGGCGCCAAGGGCGGCTTCGTCGGCAAGCGGCTGCCGGACCCGGCGGTGGACCGCGACGCGTGGCTGGCCGAGGGCATCGCCTCGTACAAGACCTTCATCTCCGGTCTGCTCGACATCACCGACAACATGGTCGCCGGCGAGGTCGTGCCGCCCAAGGACGTCGTGCGCCACGACGAGGACGACACCTACCTCGTCGTCGCGGCCGACAAGGGCACCGCCACCTTCTCCGACATCGCCAACGAGGTCGCCCAGTCCTACGGCTTCTGGCTGGGCGACGCCTTCGCCTCCGGCGGCTCGGCCGGCTACGACCACAAGGGCATGGGCATCACCGCCCGCGGCGCCTGGGAGTCGGTCAAGCGCCACTTCCGCGAGCTGGGCCACAACACCCAGACGCAGGACTTCACCGTCGTCGGCGTCGGCGACATGTCCGGCGACGTCTTCGGCAACGGCATGCTGCTCTCCGAGCACATCCGCCTGGTGGCCGCCTTCGACCACCGCCACATCTTCCTCGACCCCAACCCGGACGCGGCCGTCTCCTACGCCGAGCGCCGCCGGCTGTTCGAGCTGCCGCGCTCCTCCTGGGCCGACTACGACACCTCGCTGCTCTCCGCGGGCGGTGGCATCCACCCCCGGTCGGCCAAGTCGATCCCGGTCAACGCGCACGTGCGCGAGGCCCTCGGCATCGCGCCGGGCATCACCAAGATGACCCCCGCGGAGCTGATGAAGGCCATCCTCAGCTCCCCCGTGGACCTGCTGTGGAACGGCGGCATCGGCACGTACGTCAAGGCGTCCACCGAGTCGCACGCGGACGTCGGCGACAAGGCCAACGACGCCATCCGCGTCGACGGCAAGGACCTGCGGGTCAAGGTCGTCGGCGAGGGCGGCAACCTGGGCCTGACCCAGCTCGGCCGCATCGAGTTCGCGAGCAACGGCGGCCGGGTCAACACCGACGCCATCGACAACAGCGCCGGCGTGGACACCTCCGACCACGAGGTGAACATCAAGATCCTGCTCAACGGCCTGGTCACCGAGGGCGACATGACCGTCAAGCAGCGCAACAAGCTGCTGGCGGAGATGACCGACGAGGTCGGCGAGCTGGTGCTGCGCAACAACTACGCGCAGAACGTGGCCCTGGCCAACGCCGTGGCCCAGGCCCCCAGCCTGCTCCACGCCCACCAGCGGATCATGCGCCGCCTGACCCGCGAGGGCCACCTCGACCGCGCGCTGGAGTTCCTGCCCAGCGACCGGCAGATCCGCGAGCGGCTGTCGGCCGGCCGCGGGCTCACCCAGCCGGAGCTGGCCGTCCTCCTCGCCTACATCAAGATCACGGCGGCGGAGGAGCTGCTCGCCACCGAGCTGCCCGACGACGCGTACCTGCAGCGCCTGCTGTACGCGTACTTCCCCACGGCTCTGCGCGAGAACTTCGGCGAGCAGATCGACAGCCACGCCCTGAGCCGTGAGATCGTCACCACCGTCCTGGTGAACGACACCGTCAACTCCGGTGGCTCGACCTTCCTGCACCGCCTGCGGGAGGAGACCGGCGCCTCGCTGGAGGAGATCGTCCGGGCGCAGACCGCGGCCCGCGAGATCTTCGGCCTGAACGCCGTCTGGGACGCCGTCGAGTCGCTGGACAACATGGTCGCCGCCGACGTCCAGACCCGCATCCGGCTGCACTCGCGCCGGCTGGTCGAGCGCGGCACCCGCTGGCTGCTCAACAACCGCCCGCAGCCGCTGCAGCTGGCCGAGACCATCGACTTCTTCCGCGACGGCGTGGACGCGGTCTGGGCCGAGCTGCCCAAGCTGCTGCGCGGCGCGGACATCGAGTGGTGGCAGTCGATCCACGACGAGCTGGTGGCCGCCGAGGTGCCGGACGAGCTGGCCGTGAAGGTCGCCGGGTTCTCCTCGGTCTTCCCGGCGCTGGACATCGTCGCCACCGCCGAGCGCGTCGGCAAGGAGCCCCTCGACGTCGCCGAGGTCTACTACGACCTGGCCGACCGTCTGCACATCACCCAGCTGATGGACCGGATCATCGAGCTGCCGCGCACCGACCGCTGGCAGTCCATGGCCCGCGCCTCCATCCGCGAGGACCTCTACGCGGCCCACGCGGCGCTCACCGCCGAGGTCCTCTCCGTCGGCAACGGTGCCTCCACCCCGGAGCAGCGCTTCCGCGAGTGGGAGGAGAACAACGCGGCGATCCTCGGCCGGGCGCGCACCACGCTCGACGAGATCCGCGGCTCGGACGCCTTCGACCTCGCCAACCTGTCGGTGGCGATGCGGACGATGCGGACGCTGCTGCGCTCGCACGGCTGATCCGCGCCGTCGTGCCCGCATGAAAGGGGCGGCCCCGGGGAAAACCCCCGGGGCCGCCCCTTTCGCACGGCACGGTTCGCACGGCAAAGAGAGACGGATGACAGTCGTTTCGCGGCTCGCGCCGCCCCGGCCGGCCCACCGGGAGGCGGTCCTCGCGGCGGCCCTCCTGCTGTCCGTCGCCGTCCTCGGCTTCACCGTCCTGCTGGTGATCAACCACCGTCTCGGGCACGACGTGCGCTGGCTGCTGTACCGCTGGGACAGCGGCAACTACCTGCACGTCGCCGAGCGCGGCTACCCGCGCTCCCTGCCGTACCGCCCGGACGGCACCCCCGACTACAACCGGCTCGCCTTCTTCCCCCTCGTCCCAGCCCTCATCCGTGCCCTGCACCTGGCCACCGGCCTGCCCTACATGTACGCCGGGGTGCTGCTGTCGTGGGGCGCCGCCGCCGTCGCGGCCGTCGGCGTGCACCGGCTGGTGCGCGCGGTGGGCGGCAGCGCCGGCGCCGGGTACGCGTGCGTGGCGCTGTGGGCCTGCTGCCCGTACGCCTTCGCGCTGTGGGTGCCGTACTCCGAGGCCCTCTTCAGTGCGCTGCTGGTGTGGTCGCTGGTGTTCCTGGTGCGCGGCAGCTGGGTGGCCGCGGGGGCCCTGTGCGCCCTGGCGGGCACCGTGCGCCCCACGGCGAGCGTCCTGGTCGCGGGCGTGATGCTGGCCGCCGGGTGGGCCGCGGTGCGCCGCCGCGACGGCCGGGGCCCCTGGGTCGCCCTGGCGCTCGCCCCGCTGGGGCTGCTGGTCAGCTGGCTGTTCCTGGGCAGCCGGGTGGGCCGGTGGGACGGCTGGTTCGAGGCGGAGCGGGCCTGGGGGCAGTCGTTCGACTTCGGCGTGGGCACGGCCGCGGTGCTGCGCCACATCCTGCTCTACCGGGACCTCCACCTGGCGGACGACGTACGCCGTGCGGCGGTGCTGGCCGTGGTGCTGCTGACGGCCGTCGGGGTGCTGGCCCTCGCGCTGGACCGGCGGGTGCCCTGGCCGCTGGTCGTGGTGGTCGCCGGGGCCTGGGTGCTGATGGTGGGCACGCCCGGTTCCCCCTTCTCCAAGCCGCGTTTCATGCTGCCGTTCCTGCCGGTTCTGCTGCTGTTGGCGGCCCGGCCGCTCGCCCGTGTTCCGCTGGGGGTGCGGGTGTGTCTCTACGGTGGAGGTGCGGTGGTCTCGGGTTGGTACGCGGCCGGGTTGCTCGTGCTGTTCGACGGCTCGCCGTGACGCGAGGGCGCGAGGTGGCCGGGCAGCGCCCGGAAGACCCAGGCGCGGTAGGACCAGAAGCGGAAGAGGGTGGCCGTGGCGATGCCCAGGAACTTGAAGAGGTTCCCCAACAGCGGTCCGCGCCAGCCGAAGCCGTAGGTCGCCACGTACAGGACGCCGTTCTCGATCACCAGTCCGACGATGCTGAAGGCCGCGAAGAGCGCGACCTCCCTGCTGCGGTGCCGCCGGTCCCGGCGGTCGCGGTAGGCGAAGTACCGCAGCCCCAGATAGTTGAAGGTGATCGCGACCATGGTCGCGATCACGCTGCAGCGCACCACGGGCAGGCCGGTGGCGCCCCGGCAGAGGTTGAAGACGCCCAGGTTGACGAAGATCCCCAACCCGCCCACCGTGCCGAACTTCGCGAACTCCCTGCCCAGCGCCAGCAGGCCGGCCCCGCCGGCCGTGCGCTTCCCCCTCGATTGCGTCGGTCGCAAGGGCATCTCCGGTCGCAAGGGCATCTCCAGATGCGGTCGCCACGCGTAGCGGACATCTCACGTAGACAACCGATTGTAGTGTAAATTGCCGCAAAAACTGACGCAGTGCGACGGTGCGACCACAATGGGCGAGGATCTGGCATGACAGAGGCGGTACTGCTCGTCGGAGGAAAGGGCACGCGGCTGCGGCCGCTGACCATCAACACGCCGAAACCCATGGTCCCGGCCGCCGGGGTGCCCTTCCTCGCCCACCAGCTGGCCCGCGCCCGGGCCGCCGGCGTCGAACACGTCGTCCTCGCCACCTCCTACCTCGCCGAGGTCTTCGAGCCCTACTTCGGCGACGGATCCGCGCACGGCCTGCGGCTGACATACGTCCATGAGGAGGAACCGCTGGGCACCGGAGGCGCCATCCGGCACGCCGCCCGGGCGCTCACCGCGGGACCCGGCGACCCCGTCCTCGTCTTCAACGGCGACATCCTCACCGGCCTCGACATCAGGGCCCTGCTGGAGCGCCACGAACGGGCCCAGGCCCACATCACCCTGCACCTGACCCGCGTCGCCGACCCGCGGGCGTTCGGCCTCGTGCCCACCGACGCCGACGGCCGTGTCCTCGCCTTCACCGAGAAGCCCAGCCGCCCCGAGGAGATCGTCACCGACCAGATCAACGCCGGCGGCTACGTCTTCCGGCGCGAGGTCATCGACGGCATCCCCGCCGACCGCCCCGTCTCCGTCGAGCGGGAGACCTTCCCGCAGCTCCTGGCCGAGCGGGCGGTGCTGCACGGCGTGGTCGACTCCTCGTACTGGCTCGACCTCGGCCGCCCCGCCTCCTTCGTGCAGGCCTCGGCCGACCTGGTGCGCGGCATCGTCCACTCGCCGGCCGTGCCGGGCGAGCCCGGCGAGTTCCTCGTCCTGCCCGGCGCGCACGTCGACGCCGGAGCCCGCCTGTCCGGCGGTACGGTCGTCGGCGCCGGGGCGCACGTCGCCGCGGGCGCCGAGATCGCCGGCTCCGTCGTCCTGGACGGCGCCCGCATCGAGGCCGACGCGCGGGTGCACGCCTCGATGGTGGGCACCGGCGCCCGGGTCGGCCCCAGGACCGTGCTCGACGGGGCCCTCATCGGCGACCACTCCCAGATCGGCGCCGACAACGAACTGCGCGACGGCGCACGCATCTGGTGCGGCACCGCCATCCCCGACGCGGCCATCCGCTTCTCCGCCGTCTGAGCCGGCCCCTCGCACCCCGTGCCATCGACCGAGGAACTTGCCATGAGCGCTCCCCGTACCTCCGCCGCCGCACCGCTCCCCGCCGAGTGGGGCCGCACGCCGCTGACCGTCGTCATGCCCACGTACAACGAGGCGCAGAACCTGCCCACCATGGCCGAGGCCCTCATGGCCCTGCCCCTGGAGGGCCTGCGGCTGCTGGTGGTCGACGACAACAGCCCCGACGGCACCGGCACCATCGCCGACCAGCTGGCCGACAAGTACAACGAGCCCGGGCGCACCCGCATGGGCGTACTGCACCGCACCGCCAAGGACGGCCTCGGCCGCGCCTATGCGGCCGGCATGACCCGGGCGGTCGAGGAGGGCGCGGCCTACGTCCTGCAGATGGACGCCGACGGCAGCCACCCCACCGACAAGATCGCCGAAATGCTCGGCGTCGCCCTGGCCACCGGCGCGGACGTCGTCGTCGGCAGCCGCTACGTGCCCGGCGGCACCCTCTCCGACGCCTGGAAGCCCCACCGCAAGCTGCTCTCCCGCTGGGCCAACGCCTACGCCAGCGGCATCCTGGGCACCCGCGTGCGCGACATCACCAGCGGCTTCAACCTCTGGAGCGCGCCCGCGCTGCGCGCCGTCCGGCTCGACACCGTCGACAGCGCCGGCTACAGCTTCCAGGTCGAGACCAAATACCGCGCGCTGCGGGCCGGCTTCACCGTCATGGAGGTGCCGATCCACTTCGAGGACCGCACGGCCGGGGTCTCGAAGATGGATCTCGCCGTCCAGCTGGAGTCGGTGGCGATGCCCTGGCGGCTGCGCTCCAGAGCGCTCGGGCACGGCGCGCCCGGCGGCAGGCGCGCCCGCTGAGGGCGGCCCTGGTGCCCGCGCACGGACACGGCCGGGGGGCCCGCCTGCCGCACCGGACGGCCGTGGCCGCGGTCGTCCTGCTCGCCGTCCTGCTGCTGCTCATGGTGGTGCGGCTGCCGTGGTCCGGCGACCTCGGCATGCACGCGGCCGTCCTCGAACGGCTGCGCACCGACCTGATCCACCCGGGCAACCCCCTGGTCGACGCCGACACCGACAGTCCCTACTACTCGCCGTGGACCGTCGCCCTGGCCCTGGTCGCCGGCGCGACGGGGTGGGGGACGTTCGGCGTGCTGCGGCTGGCGGGCCTGGCCGGGCTGGCGGCACTGGGCACGGGCCTCGCCGCCTTCGTCCGTACGTTCACCCGCGCCCGTACGGCCGTGCCGCTGGCGCTGCTGTGCTTCCTGCTGCTCTACGGCACCGTGCCGTTCGCCTGGAGCGGGATGCCGGGGCTGACCTCGCTGAGCCTGACGCTCGCCTACCCCAGCACCTTGGCCCTGGGGCTCACGCTGCACCTGTGGGCGCTGCTGCGCCGCGCGGTGCGGGACGGCTGGGGGCTGAGGCGGTTCCTGTGTCTGGGAGTTCTGCTGGGTCTGGTGCTGCTGGTGCATCAGTTCACCGGGGCGGTCGCGCTGCTGGGCACGGTGGCGCTGCTGCTGGGGGCCCGGCCGTGGCCGGACCGCACGGTGTGGCGGCGTCTCGCGGCGGGCGGGGCAGCGGCGCTGGTCCTGCCGCTGTGCTGGCCGTACTACTCGTTCCTCGCGCTGCTCGACGGCGGCCGGCTGGACGCCGTCCACCGGCATCTGTACGCGCACCTGCCCGTGCGGTTCGGACTGCTGGCGGTGGGAGCGGTGGCCCTGGGGATGCGCTGGCACCGCGATCGCCGGGATCCCCTGGTGCTCCTGTTCGTCCTGGCGAGCGCGGTGTTCGCGGTGGGCGGGCTCAGCGGGCACTACGCGTGGGGGCGGGTGCTGCCGGCCATTCTGATCCCCCCGCAGATCGCCCTGGCCGCCGAGGCGGCAGGGGCACTGGAGGAGTCCGGGACGGCGCCGGGGGCGCGGCTGCGGCGGGTGGTGCCCGTGGTGACGGCGGTCGCGCTGGCGGCAGGGGCCTGGGGCCAGGCGGGCGCCCTGACGTACGTCCTGCACCGGCAGGCGATCCCCCCGGGCCTGCGGCACGCGCGCGTCATCGCGCTGTGGCCGGGCTTCGGCTGGGCGGCCCGCCGGGTGCCCCGGGGCGCCACGGTGCTGACCGCCGACTACTACGCGCTGCGGTCGCTGCCGGCCTACGGCCGGTACACCGTCGCCCCCGCCTACCCCGACCTCTTCCTTCCCGACGAGGAGCGGCGCCACCGGGCCGTCCGGCGCTACTTCGCCCCCACGACCTCCCGGGCCGAACGGCTCGGCATCCTCAAGGAGTACGGCGTGCGCTGGGTGCTGCAGAAGAACGACGGGACGGGGCCGCCCCCCGCCGACCCCGCCCTCAGGCCGGTGGCACAGGGCTCCGGCGGTCTGTCCCTGATGGAGGTCGTGGCCCGGTGAGCGCGAGCACGGCGCAACACGAGCCCCCGCACGACGCGACGTGCGGGTGGGAGGAGCTCGTCGTGCACCGGCTGCGCGAGCGCGCCTCGTGGCCCGCCCTGACGGCGGCGGTGCTGCTGTACACGCTCAGTTCGGTACGGGCGTACGCCAAGGACCGCACCGGCATCGACAACGCCGTCGTGGTGCGGGCCGCGCACACCCTGCTGGAGGGCGGCTCCCCGTACGCGGACAAACGGTTTCTCTATCTGCCGGGCGCGGTTTTCGCCGCGCTGCCGCAGACACCGCTCTCGCGCCGGGTGCTGTTCTACGCCGTCCCGCCGGTGACCGGCGCCCTGGTGGCGCTGGGGGTGGTGCTGGCCCTGCGGATCTTCGACGTGCGCGCGGACAGCCGGCTGGCGGCGGCGGCGCTGGTGGGCACGGCATTGTTCGTCCCCTTCCAGAGCCTGGTCTTCCTGGGCAACTGGACGGCGGCATCGGTGGTGGCCCTCCCGGCCGCCCTGCTGCTCGCGCGGCGCGGCCGCTGGTCGGGGGCGGGCATGGTGGTCGGGGCCGCGGTGGCGCTGAAACCCATGCTGGTGCCGGTGCTGCTGCTGTTCGTCCTCGCCCGGCGGTGGCGGGCGCTGGCTTGGGCCGTCGGCCTGCCGGCCGCGCTCTCCCTGGCGGCGGCCTGGGCCATGCCCCGGCCCGGGCTGTTCTTCACCCGCACCCTGCCCTTCCTGCTGCACGGGCAGGACTCCTACGCCCGCCCCTACGACTCGGCCTGGCCGAGCGTGCTGCCCCGGCTCGGGGTGCCGCACACCCTGGCCCTTGTGCTGGCCGTGGCGGCCGGGGCGGCGGTGCTGTCCTTCGCCCGGCTGCGCTGGCGCGCGGGGGGCGAGGAGGCGTTGCGGCTGGTGGAGTGCGCCTCGCTGCTGATGCTGGCGGCTTTCGTGGTCTCGCGGCCCGCCTTTCTCAACTACGCGCTGGTCGTCGTGCCGTCGCTGGCCGCCTCGGTGGTGGAACGGGGTGCGGCGGCCCGCTCGGTGTGGTTCTGGATGCCGCTGGTGCCGCAGGTGGGGGGAGTGCCGTGGCCCGGCCTCGACACCGCGCAGCGGCACGCCTTCCGGGACGCGGTGATGTACGGGGGGCTGGCGGTGGTGCTCGCGCTGACGGCGAGGCGACGGGCGGGGCGGTCGTGGCGGCCGGGGCCGTCGGGGTGGTCGGGCGCGAAGGGACCGGGAAGAGGGCTTGTCACTCTCCGTAATGACGACTACTCTCTGTGTAGGGAAGGTCAGCCCAGAGCGACCCCGGAGTGAGGTGAGCCATGTCCGCCGCCCCTGACGTCAGCGTCGTCCTCATCGTCTACAACGACGCCGGGCGCCTGCCGCGCGCCGCCCGCTCGGTCCTGGCGCAGTCCCTGCACAACCTTGAACTGATCGTGGTCGACGACTGCTCCACGGACGCCACCGCGCACGTGGCCCGGCAGCTGGCCGCCACCGACCCACGGGTCAGAGTGCTGCGGCTGCTGGTCAACAGCGGCGGATGCGGAGCCCCGCGCAACGCGGGCATCGAAGCGGCCCGCGCCCCCTATGTGATGTTCCTCGACAGCGACGACGAACTCCCCTACCACGCCTGCAAATCCCTGCTGCTGACCGCCGAACGGACCGGAGCCGACTTCGTCACGGGAGAGGTCACGCGCCTGTTCGAGGAGAGCGGCACCACCGCTTTGTGGTACCCCGAACTCTTCGCCGAGGAACGCCTGGTGACCGGCCTGGCCTCCGCGCCCGCCTACTTCCTGGACCACCTGTCCACCAACAAGCTCTACCGCGCCGGCTTCCTCGCCGCCCACGGCCTGCGCTTCCCCGAAGACCTCCACTACGAGGACCAGCTCTTCTCCGCCCGGGCCTTCGTACTCGCCCGCTCCTTCGCCGTCGTCCCCTGGCCCGTCTACACCTGGCGACTGGCCACCGACCCGGCCACCGGGCCGTCCATCTCGTCGAGCCGGCACAAGATCGGCAACGTCGCCGACCGCATCGCGGTGGCCCGGCTCATCGACGACTTCCTCGCGGAATCCGGCAACGGCGGCCTCAAAGTCGCCAAGGACACCAAGTTCCTCCGGCACGACCTGCGGCTGTACCTCGGCGACCTGCCCTTCCGCGCCCCGGAATGGACGAAGGAGTTCGCCGCCACGGTCACGCCCTACCTCGCCGGCATCGCCCCCGAAGCCGTCGCCGCCATGCCGCGCGAACAACAGATCTGCCAGTACCTGCTGCAGACCGGACGGCTCGCGGAAGCCACCGAGTGCGCCCGCACCCTCGACCGCCCGCGCATCGCCCCGCGGCACGTCGTACGGGACGCCGCCGGGCGCACCTTCTGGGGCCGGACCCCGCCCGGCGACGAACAGGTCGCCCGCGCCCTGGACATCGGCTCCTGGCACCTGGACGAGCAACCCTTCGCCACCGGCCCCCTGCGCCACGAGATCACCGGCCTGCGTCTGACCGGAACCCGGCTGCGGATCGGCCTGCACACCTACGACCCCGCCCGGCTGCTCGGCGGCGCCGTCCCCGTCACGGCCGGACTGCGCGTGGCCGCCGCCGGGGACGCGCTCACCGTGCCCTTCTCCTACGCGCCGGCCCGGCCCGGCGCCCGGGAGCACACCGCCGACATCGATGTCGACCTGCGCCGCGTCCCGCTCGGCCCCAAGGGGTTCCACGGGCGCCGGCACCCCGTCGTCGTCCTCGAACGCCTCGGACTCGGCCGCACCGACCCCCTGCTCGCCCCCCACGACCTGTCGCCGCGGTCGGTGCGCACCGCCGGGCACCGGGTGCACATCCGGTGCGAGGGGCACGGCGCCGGACGGCTGGAGCTGCAGTGGGAGCGCACCGGCCTCCTCGGCGGCGCCGAGGCCGCGGCGGCGCGCCTCGGGCCCCTGGCCGCCGGGGCGGAGCGGCTGCACCGCAAAGTGACCGGGCCCCAGGCCAAGGCCCTGGTCCACCGGGAGCTGCAGAGGCTGCCCATCGACGAGGAACTGGTCGTCTTCGAGGCCCTGGAGGGCCGGGGCTACGCCGACAGCCCCCGCTACCTCCACGAGGAAGTGCGCCGCCGCGGGCTGCCGCTGCGCTGCGTGTGGTCCCACGCCGGGAGCACCGCCTCCTTCCCGGCGGACACGGAGCTGGTCCGGCGCGGCAGCTGGGAGTACGTCCGCCTGCTCGCCCGGGCCCGCTACTGGGTGGACTCGCACGGCTTCCCCGCCCCCCTCGCCAAGCGGCCGCAGACCCGCTACCTGCAGACCTGGCACGGGCAGGCCTTCAAGCACATGGGCTTCGACATCCCCGAGCTGCGCCTGGCGAACCCCGAGCAGCGACGGCGGCACCACGAGGCCGTCGCCCGGTGGGACGCCCTCGTCTGCCCCAGCGAGGACTTCGAGCGCACCTTCGTGCGCGCCAACGCCTACCCCGGCCGGCTGCTGCACACCGGGCTGCCCCGCAACGACGTGCTCGTCCGCAAGGACGAACCCGAGCAGCGCGACCGCGCCCTGGCCGCCCGCGAACGCCTGCAGATCCCCGAGGACCGCAAGGTGCTGCTGTACGCCCCCACCTTCCGCGACGGGGCCCGCGGCACCGGCGCGTCCGTGCGCGTCGACCTCGCCCGGCTGCTGACGGGCCGTGACGGGGTCGGCGAGGAGTGGACGGTGGTCGTCCGCCCCCACTACTACGAGCACTTCACCGTGCCCCGGGAGCTGGGGCACGCCGTGCGCGACGGCCGGGAGTTCACCGACCTCAACGATCTGCTGCTCGCCTCGGACGCCCTGCTCACGGACTACTCGTCGGTGATGTTCGACTACGCCAACCTCGGATGCCCCATCCTGCTGTACGCCGACGACTACGAGGACTACCGCAGCGCCACCCGCGGGGCCTACTACGACCTGGCCGAGATCGCGCCGGGGCCCGTGCTCGCCGACACCGGCGACCTGGCCGCCGCGCTGCGCGACCTGCCGGCGGTGGCCGACCAGTGGGCCGGTGCCTACGCGAAGTTCCGGGCGCGATTCAACCCCCACGAGACCGGCCGGTCGAGCAAGGCCGTGGTCGACCTGTTCTTCGAAGAGGCACAGCGATGAAAGAGCCGCGGACGAGGGTGGCACGGGGTGCGGCCCGGCACCTGTTCCTGGTGGGCATCGACGTGGACTCCCTCGGCGGCTCCCAACGCGTGCTGCACACCCTCGCCCAAGGCTTCGCCGGGCGCGGGCACGCCGTCGAGCTCGTCGGCATCCGGCCCAGCCCCGAGCCGCACCCCTTCGTCGCCGCCCCCGCCTACCGGCGCACCACGCTCTACCGCGCCCCCGCCCCGCCGGCCCGGCGCGCCGCCTCCCTGGCCGAGCGGCTCGGCCCCGCGCACCTGCGCGCGGCCCGTGCCGAGCGGGCCGAGCGCGCCCGCGCCCGGGCGCTGCTGGCCCGGCGCCTGGCCGCGGTGCCGCACGGGGTGCGCGCCCACGTGATCGCCGGCTCGCCGTGGGCGGTGGTGTGGCTGCAATCGGTGCCCCGCGACCCGCGCATCACCGTCATCGGGCAGTACCACGAGTCGTTCCTGCAGGCGCGGGCCACGGCCAACCTGCAGCTGATCCTGCAGCACTACCCGGCGCTGGAGAAGGCCCTCTTCCTCAGCGAGGCCGACGCCGCCGAGTTCCGGCGCCGGCGACTGCCCAACGCCGCGGCGATGCCCAACCCGCTGCCGTTCGAGCCCCCGCCCGGGCCGCCCGCACCCGACACCCGCCGCGTCGGCGCGGTCGGCCGGCTGGAGGAGGTCAAACGGCTGGACCGGCTGCTCGACGCCTTCGCCACGGCGAGCGCCGTACGGCCCGGCTGGGAGCTGCACCTGTTCGGCGACGGCCCGCTGGAGCCACGGCTGCGCGCCCTGGCCGCCCGCCTGGGCATCGCCGATCGGGTCCGCTTCCGCGGCAGCGTGCGGGACATGGCCGCCGCCTACCGGGAGCTGTCCGTGCTCGCCCTGACCAGCGAACGGGAGGGCCGGCCGATGGCCCTGGCCGAGGCGTCGGCGGCCGGGGTGCCGTGCGTGAGCTTCGACCTGTCGGGCGGGGTGCGGGAGCTGGTCGTCGACGGGCGGACGGGCACCCTCGTGCCGCACGGCGACACCGAGGCGTTCGCCGCCGCGCTGGGGGAGCTGATGGCGGACGGCGCGCTGCGGGAGCGGTACGGCAGGGCGGCCCGCGCCCACGTCGCGCCCCTGGCCCTGCCGGCGGTGCTGGACCGCTGGGAAGCGCTGTTCGAAGAAATCGACCGGTGAGGCAATCACCACGGGGGGACGCAGGACATGCAAACGCAGGACATGCAAGCGCAGCAGGACACGGAAACGCAGGACAGCAAGGCACTAGGCGTCGTCGCGCCGGGATCGGGGCGTGCGCAGCACGGTCGGCAGCAGTCTGGCCAAGGAAAGCCTGACCGGCACGAGCCGCACGGCCGGGCGCGGCCCTACAACCGCAGGCCGCCGCGCGGGCAGCCGGCGCACGAGAACCGTGCGCATCCGGCGCAGGACGATCCCCGCTCCGCAGCGCACCCCGGGCGCCAGCCGCAGGGCGAGCGAGCCGGCGCCGGTCGTGCAGGGCTGGGCCAGCAGCACGCCGCCGCGCAGCCCGAAGCGGACGCTCGGGCGCGTGCGGACGGCGACGGCCCGGGCGGCGGTGCGCAGCACTCCGCCGTGGGTGCAGTGGATGCGCACCCGCACGTCCCACGCCTGTGGCCCCCGCCCCGCGCCGTCGCGGCGGCCGCGGGCGGCCAGTTGCCCGAGGTCCAGGTCGAGGGCGGCCCGCCAGCCGGCGCCGTCCCGCGTGAGGGGGACGGCGTGCTCGACGACGGCCGCGCCGTCCCGCAGCCGCAGTTCGACGTGCAGGGTGTGCGGGGCCGCGGCGGCCAGCCGGCCGTAGATCTCGTGGACGCGCAGCCGCAGCCCGGCGCGCAGTTGGGGGCCGGGCAGCAGCGTGGCATCCACCGTGACCGGCAGCCGGCGGGCCGGCTTGGCGCCCGGTCCGGTGAGCCCGTCCAGGACGGCCTGCGGCAGGTCGGCCGCCCACACCGGCTCGCCCGCCGCCTCGGCGTAGGGCGGCAGCAGCCGGGCGGGCCGGGCCGCGAGCTGGGCGAGGCGGTCGAGGTCGCGCGGGGCGGGGGAGGCGAGGACCACGCGGGCGATCCAGCGGGCGGGCGCGCGGGCGGCCCGCAGGTCGGTCTCCTCGCAGCCGGCCAGCCAGTCGCGGGTCACCCGCCACCAGGCGCGGCGGTACGCCGGGCCGTGCCCGGGCAGCTCCCGGACGTACATGCGCAGGTCGTGGTCGAGGAACTTCACCCGGGCGGCGTGCGCGAGCGGTGTCCTGCCCGCCTCCGCGAGCACCGCCACGCCCTGCCGGTGGGCCCGCAGGCGCGCCTGCCAGTTCTCCACGCGCCGGCGGTCCAGGGAGAGGGAGGCGCGGGCGGCGTTCCGCCGCACGTGCCAGACGTAGACCGTGTCGGGCACCAGGGCCAGCCGGGGGCCCGCGGCCAGCAGCCGTGCGCCGAAGACGAAGTCCTCGTAGGGGAAGCGGCCGTCGGGGAAGACGATGCCGTGCCGGGCGAGGAAGGCACGTGCGTAGAGCTTGTTGACGCACAAGGTGTCCCGCACCAGGGCCGGGTGGTCCTCGGGCCGGTCGTGGACGACGGCCCGCCGGTACAGCTGCGGCTGCCAGGGGGTGTCGCGGCCGCGGGGGAGCTCCCGGCGCACGCACAATCCCGCCGCGACCGGCACCTCGTGGGCGAGGGCCGCTGCCAGCAGGGCCGGCACGGCTCCCTGCGGGAGCACGTCGTCGCTGTCGAGGAACATCACGTACGGCGCGGTGGCCGCGCGGACGCCGTCGTTGCGCGGGGTGCCGCAGCCACCGCTGTTGACCGGGCGGTGAATCACCCTCAGACGCGGTTCGCCTGCGGCCAGGCGGTCCAGGAGCGGGCCGGTCCGGTCGGTGGAGGCGTCGTCCACCGCGATGACCTCGGCGACCGCCGGGCCCTGGCCGAGGGCGGAGCGCACGGCATCGGCGATGTGCGCGGCGTCGTCGTAGCCGATGACGATCACGCTGACCTGTGCTCCGGGGATTCCGCTCCCGTTCACTGCCATAGCACTCAGTTGTATCCAATAAGTATGCCTAATCGGGGCATTCTGGGGCCGCGCGTGGCTCGGTCGTGCGGGGAGGGGTACGGAAATGGAACATGTGGCGGAGCTGACCGCCCCGCGGGGCGCGTCACGCGCCACGCCGGGGCCGGCGCCCCGGGGCCGGCCCTTCGCGGTGCCGGTCGCGGTCGTCGTCCCCGCCGCCGTGATGCTCTTCCTGGGCCTGTGGGGGCTGGACCGGGGCACCATGTGGCGCGACGAGGCGGCCACCTTCCAGGTCGCGCGCCGCAGCCTGCCGGAGATCTGGCGGACGCTGGGCCACGTGGACGCCGTCCACGGCCTGTACTACGTCCTGATGCACCCTCTGCTGGCCCTGCGGGCCGACGAGATTGTGCTGCGCCTGCCCTCCGTCGTGGCCGCGGCGGTCACCGCCGGGCTCGTCGGGGCGATCGGCAGCCGGCTGGCCGGCCCCCGGGCGGGCCTGTGGGCCGGCCTGCTCTACGCCGCGACGCCGTTCGTCAGCCACTACGCCCAGGAGGGTCGCTCGTACGCCCTGGTCGCCGCCGGTGCCGCGCTGGCCACCTGGCTGCTGCTGGAGGCGGTGGAGCGCCAGGAGCCGGGCCGGTACGGGCCCTGGGCGGCCTATGCGGCGGTGGTGGCGGTCACCGCGCTGCTGCACGAGTTCGCGATCCTGCTGCTGGCCGCGCACGGCACCACCCTGCTGCTCGCGCGCGTGCCGTGGCCGGTGTGGCGCGGCTGGGGCTGCGCGGCGGCCGCCGCGTGCACGGTCCTCGCCCCCTTGGCGGTCGTCTCGCACGGGCAGAGCGGCCAGGTCTCCTGGCTGCGCGCCCCCGGCCCCGAGCAGGCCGGGGCACTGCTCGACGCCTTCGCAGGCCCGCGGACGGCGGTCGTCGCCGTCACCGTGCTGCTGGCCGGCCTCGCCTGCGTCCTGCCGCTGCCGGGCACCGGCCGGCTCGGTGCGACCCAGGTCGCCCTGCCGCTGGCCGTGGTGCCGCCGGTGCTGCTGTACGCCGCGTCCCGCTGGCAGCCGCTCTTCCTGGACCGCTACCTGCTCTTCTGCCTGGCCGGCGTCCCGCTGCTCGCGGCGGCGGGCGCCGAGCGGGTGCTCGGCCTGCTGCCGTGGCGGCGCCTCGCCGCGGTGGCCGGGGCCGCGGCGGTGGCGGTGGCCTTCGTCGTCCAATTGCCGCAGCACGAGCGCGAACGCCTGCCCGCGAGCCGGGGCGACGAGCTGGCCCGGGTCGCCGCCGTGGTCGGCAAGCAGGCCCGGCCGGGTGACGCGGTCCTCTTCCTCCCGCTGCACGAGCGGCGCATATCCCTGGCCTACCCCGGCGCCTTCACCGGGCTGCACGACGTCGCGCTCGCCCGCTCGCCCGCCGCCTCCGGCACCCTCTACGGGCAGGAGACGACAGCCCCACGGCTGCGGGATCGCCTGCAGCGGCTCCCGCCCCGGCAGCGGCTGTGGGTGGTGTGGGACACCACCACGGTCGGCACGCCGTGGTTCGGGGCCCAGCGTGCCGAGACGGCGAAGCGTGCGGTGCTCGACACGCTGTACCGGGAGGAGTCCACGGTCTTCGTGCGCGGCGGGGCGGTCTCCCTCTACACCCGCATTCCCCGTGCCGGGCCGCTTACGTGACCGCTTACTTGACCGCGCCCGCCATCACGCCGCTGACGAACTGCCGCTGGAAGGCGAAGAAGACGGCCAGCGGCACGACCATCGACAGGAAGGCCCCCGATGCCAGCACGTCGACGTTGTCCCCGAACTGCCGCACCTGCTGCTGCAGCGCCACCGTGATCGGCGGATTGCCGCTGTCCGCGAAGATCAGCGCGACGAGCATGTCGTTCCACACCCACAGGAACTGGAAGATGCCCAGCGAGGCGATCGCGGGCCCGCCCAGCGGCAGCACGACCCGGGTGAACAGGCGCAGTTCGCCCGCTCCGTCCAGGCGCGCCGCCTCCAGCAGCTCGCGCGGTATCTCCGCGAAGAAGTTGCGCAGCAGGAACACCGCGAAGGGCAGCCCGAAGGCGGTGTGGAAGAGCACCACGCCCACGGTCGTCTCGAAGATCCCCAGGGTGTTGAAGAGCTTGGCCACCGGGATCAGCGCGATCTGCACCGGCACCACCAGCAGCCCGACCACCAGCAGGAACCACCAGTCGCGCCCGGGGAAGTCCAGCCAGGCGAAGGCGTAGCCGGCCAGCGCGCCGATCACGATGACCAGCACCGTCGCCGGCACGGTGATCAGCGCGGTGGTCAGGAGGGAGTGCATCACGTGCTCGTTGCCGAACAGCGACCGGTAGCTGGCCGTCGTCAGCTGCCCGGGGTGGGCGAGGACCTGCCACCACCCCGACGCCGCGATGTCGGACTTGTCGCGCAGGGAGGACAGCAGCAGCCCCACCGCCGGTGTCAGCCACACCAGGCCGACCACGACGAGGAAGACCCGCACGGCGCCCCCGCCGAGCCGGGCGGTGATCCGGGCCGCCAGGGAGCGCCTGCCCCGTACGACCGTGTTCGCGGTGGTGGTCATCGCCGCTCCTTCCGTTCCCGGCGGATCCGGCGCAGGTTCATCACCATCACGGGGGTGACGAGCAGCAGCAGGAGGACGGCGATCGCGCTGCCCACGCCCTGGTTGACGTTGGTGCCGAAGGACGACTGGTACAGCTGCAGGGCCAGGACGTTGGCGTTGTCCAGGCTGGAGCCGGGGGCGATGATGTAGACGAGGTCGAAGATCTTCAGCACGTTGATCATCAGCGTGACGACGACGACCGCGAGCACCGGCGCCAGCAGCGGCACGGTCACCCGGCGGAAGACCTGCCATTCGTTCGCGCCGTCGACCCGTGCGGCCTCCAGCAGTTCGCGCGGCACCCCGGCCAGACCCGCCGCGATGAGCACCATCGCGAAGCCCGCCCACATCCAGATGTACGCGCCGATGATGGACGGCGTCACCAGCGCCGGGCCCAGCCAGTCGACGCCGTTGTAGGCGGTGGCGAAGTTCGCGGCGGGCAGCCGCAGCAGGGCCCCGTCGGCCGCCTGCGGCAGCGTGAAGGTGCCGTCCGACGCGGTGGTGGCCGAGGCGACCGTACGGCCGTCCCGGACGGCCTCCACCGTCACTCCGGCGAGTCCCTTCTCGCCGCGGTCGATGGCGCCCGGCGCACCGCCGCCGCCCCGGGTGAAGTCCAGCCACACCGTGCCGGTGATTTTCCCGGCCGCCGGCCGGGCCGGGGCGGCGTCCTTCGCCCCGCCGACGTCCTCCGGCTTGACGGCGACCAGCGGCATCAGCACCGGCGAGCCGGCCCGTACCGCCGCCCACGTCGTGTACGCGCCGCCGCCGGCCTCCTTCAGCCCGGCGTTGGGCCGGGGCCGCGCCCCCGGGTAGGGGGCCGGGGCGGCGAAGGTGTCGTGGATACCGACCCAGACGGCATTGGCCACGCCGCGGTCCGGGTCCTGCTCGTACACCAGCCGGAAGATGATGCCCGCGGCGAGCATGGAGATCGCCATCGGCATGAAGACGACCAGCTTGAACGCCGTGCCCCAGCGCACCCGTTCGGTGAGCACCGCGAAGACCAGGCCCAGCGCGGTGGCCACCGTCGGTGCGACGACGACCCACACGATGTTGTTGCGCAGGGCCGTGCGAATGCGGGCGTCGGTGAAGACCTCCTGGTAGTTGTCCGCGCCCGCGAAGGAGGTGCCGGAGGCGTCGAAGAGGCTGCGGTAGACGGAGTAGCCGATGGGATAGAGGACGAGTGCGCCCAGCAGGGCCAGGGCGGGCAGCAGGAAACAGGCCGCCACCCAGCCGCGGGTGCCCGGGACGCCGCCGCGCCGGCCCGGCCCCGGGGCGGGGACGGGCGGTGCGGGCTTGGCGGGCGGCGGTGCGGACGGAGGCGCGGTCGCGGTGGTCATCCGTGCCGCTCCCGTCAGTTGCCGAAGGCCTTGGCCGCGTCGGACTCCAGCCGCTGCTGGGTGCCCGCCACGTCCGAGGGATTGCGCAGGAAGTCCTGCAACTGCTTCCACTCGCCCTGCCCCGGCTTGCCGCCGAAGGCGGCCGGTGCCTGGTCGGACATGTCGAAGCGGAAGTCGTCGCCCGCTGCGACCACGGCCTTGGCGATCGTGCGCAGCACGTCGTCCGGGTAGGCGGCGGGGTCGAGGTTCTTGTTGGCGGAGACGAAGCCGCCGTCCTTCGCCCACACGGCCGCCGCGTCCGGGGAGGCCAGGAAGGTCAGCAGGGCCTGCGCGGCCGGGCCGTCCTTGAGGATCGTGCCCACGTCGCCGCCGGTGACCACCGGGGAGCGGCTGCCGACCGCGGGGAAGGGGAAGACCTTGGCATCCGAGCCGATCTTCGCCTTCGCCCCGATGATGTTGGCCGCCGCGAAGTCGCCCTCGAAGACCATGGCGGCCTTGGCCTTCTCGCCGCCGCTGAAGGTCTGCGTCACCGACGTCGGGAACTGTATCTGCAGCGCCCCGTCGTTGCCGCCCGCTAGCAGTTCCCGCTTCCCGAAGAGCTGGCCGAGCGTGGTCAGGGCGTCCTTGACCGACGGGTCCGTCCACTTGATCCTGTGCTGGGCCAGCTGGTCGTACTTCTCGCGGCCGGCCTGGGAGAGGTAGACGTTCTCGAACCAGTCCGTCAGCGTCCAGCCGTCCGCGCCGCCCACCGAGACGGGCGGGACCCCGTAGTCGGCGACGGCCTGGGCCGTGCGCAGGAAGTCCGCCCACGTCGCCGGCGCCTTGACCCCCGCCGCATCGAAGATCTTGGTGTTGTACCAGACGAGGGACTTGTTGGTGGCCTTGAAGTAGACCCCGTACTGCTTGCCGTCGGCCGAACCGAGGTCCTGCCAGCCCTGGGAGAAGTTCTTCTTCAGCTGCGCGACGGCCTCGGGCCCCAGCGGCTTGAGCCACCCCTTCTTGGCGAACTCCCGCAGTGCCCCCGGCTGTTGCAGCAGGGCCACGTCCGGCGGATCGCCGCCGGCCACCTTCGAACCGATGAACGCCGACATGTCGTCGCCGCTGGGCACGTACGCGACCTGGGCCCCGGTGCGCCGGGAGAACTCGGTCAGGACCTTGGTGAAGCTCTTCTGCTCGGCGCCCGTCCACACGGCGGTCACCTTCAGCTTCTGCCCGTCCAGCTTGGGCAGTTGCACGGTGTGCGGGACGACGTCGGAGGCGCCCGGCGCCGGGGCGGAACTCTTCGCCGCCCCGCCGTCCTTGTCGTCGCCACTGTCGCTGCACCCGGCGGCCGCCAGGGCCAGCACTCCCACCACGGCCACGGCCCGGGCGCGCCGGCCGGCCCGCGTTCTGCGCCCGCCCGGCGCCCCGCGCCCGGCGCCCGCGCCGTGGGCGGCGAGCACCGCGCGTATCGCGCGGAGCGGTGTGCGTGTTGCCGTGCGCATGGCCGTACCTCCCGTGCCCGGTTCCCCGCAGGCGGCCGCGCCGTCCGTCGTCCCGATGGGCGGCCGCACTTCCGTGCGACAGTCCTACGCCCGGGGCCAGGCCGCCGCAATACCGTCTCCGGTGTCAACCGGGCCATCGTGACCGGGATGTGACGCGCGATCGGCGAGCCGCAGGCACCTGCGGCGCAGCCGCTTCACACCCGTGCCGCGCGGCACACGAGTCACCGCGGGGCGGTGCCGCGAGCCACGCTGGCGCGCTCGCCCTGCGGGCGGGACCGCGGCGCCCCGTAAGGGGCGCGGGGAACTGCACGACAAGCCACGACGCGCCCGCAGGTACGTCGGCTGCAGGCCGTCGGTGGCCGATCGCGCCCACGCGGTGGCAGCCGCAGATCGAACGCTGCCCCGCGCCCCTTACGGGGCACTGGGTGATCCGCCGGGCCCGCCCGGCCGCCGGTGGCCGATCGCGCCCACGCGGCGGCAGCTCGAACGCTGCCCCGCGCCCCTGGCGGGGCGCTGCGCGATCCGCCGGATAGGCCCTGGAGCACACGGTGCCGTATCCGCGCTTGCGCCCCGGGCGGGCCTGCCCGCCGTGCTGCCCGGGCCGGCGCAGCGGCACGTGTGCCGCGCGGCGTGCCCCTGCACCGCGGGGCTACAGCAGTGCCGGGGCCGCGTCTGCGCCTGCCGACTGGGCCGCGCGTTGGAGCGCGCTTGCGAGGAGGGCGAGGTCGGTCGGTCCGTTGCCGAGTTCGCGCACCGGGCGGCGGGTGGGCGGGTCGCCCATGCGTTCCCAGTCCAGCGCCACGACGGTCGGGCGCAGGGTCGCCGTCCGCGGGATACGGCCCGTCACGCGCCCCGCCTGGAACGGCGTCGTCGCGTCGTCGTCGGGCCGCTGGAGCCGGCCGCGGCCCGGGGCGGGTTCGCCGGCGGCCACGCCGTCCGGGCCCGCCGCGGCGCCGCCGGGCGCGTCCGCCGCGGGCGGCGCGATCTCCAGCGTCACCCGCAGCCCGGCCCGTTCGACGGCCGCGGTGTCGGCGGTGCGCTCGGGGCGGCCGGACGCGGCGATCAGGTGGATGCCCAGCCGTTCGCCGTCGCGGGCGACCGCCTCCAGGGCCCGGACCACCGAACCGGCGGCCGGCCGGCCCGTACTGCCGAGTGCCGGCGCGACCAGCGCGTCGTAGTCGTCGACGAGGACGACGAGGCGCGGCAGCGCCGTCTGCGCCGTGCGCACCGGCCCCCCGCGCTGGGTGCGCAGCTTGAGCGTGCCGCTGGATGCGGTCTCCAGGTCCTCGCCAGCGGTGTCCGCCGGGCGGCGCGGCGCGCCGACGCCCGGGTCGGGGGCGGGGTTGCGCTCGTGCCAGCCGGCGAAGTCGAGGGTGCCCAGCAGTTCGGCGCGGCGCTTGAGTTCCGAGCCGAGCGCTTGGGCGAACTCGCGCATCCGTACCGGGTCCGCGGCGGCGAGGTATGTCGAGACGTGCGGCAGGTCGGTGCACACCCGCAGGCCCTCGCCGCGCTCGGCGGCGGCGCCGTCGACCAGGACCAGGGAGAGCCGGTCGGGCCGGTCGCCGGCGGCCAGGGAGGCGGCGAGCGAGCGCAGCAGTTCGGTCTTCCCACTGCCGGGGCCGCCCTCGACGACCAGGTGCGGCCCGTCCGCCGCGACGTCCACGCACAGCGGTCCGTGCGGGCCCGCGCCCAGCACCGCCACCGCCCGCCCGCCGGGCCGGGTGGCCCGGTCGGCGGCGGCCGCCCAGCGTGCCGTCAGCGAGGCGGGGGTGGCCCGGGCCAGGCCGAGTTCGTCCAGCAGGCGCGCCGAGCGCGGCAGGGCCACCGCGACCCGGGAGGCGTGGGCGGGGTCGGCGGAGTTCTCGGCCACGCGCAGCGGGGCGAGGGCCCGGGCGAAGCGCTCGGCCCAGGCGGCGGAGACGGCGGCGACGCCGGCGACGGCCGTCGCGGGCGCCCCCGGCTCGGCTCCGGTGCGGTCGATGACCTGCACCACGGTGGCCACTTCGCCGCTGAGCAGGGCGACGGTGCCGCACCGGTCGAAGGCGGGGGAGACCGCTCCGGCCGTGGCGAGGGTGGCCGTCACGGGTGAGGACGGCGTGGCCGCCGGCGCCTGCGCCAGGCACAGCAGGTGGATGCCGACGGCCGGGCCGCAGGCGGCCAGGCGTGCGATGGACTCGCGCAGTCCGGCGGAACCGGGGTCGCCGTCGACGACGACCACGGTGTACGGCCCGTGGTGCCGTTCCGCGGCCGCGGCCACCGCCTCGGCCGGGGCGCCGGCCCAGCCGGTGCCCAGGGGGCCGTCCTCCAGCCGCCGCACGAGCTCGGCCACGCGGGCCTCGGCCTGCTCGCGGTCGTAGGCGAGCAGCAGCCGGCAGTCCTGTCCGTGCACGGGGCGGACGTGCGGCAGCCAGCCCAGCCACGACCACTGCGCCACCCGCTCCTCGGCGGGCCGCGCCCGGTCGGCGCTGATCAGGACGAGCTCCAGGGTGCCGGGCGCGTGCAGCGCGGCCAGCTGCGCCAGGACGGAGCGGGCCAGTCCCGAGAGCCGCTCCTGCGGCCCCGCCAGCCCCAGGGCGCCCGCGCGTCGCAGGTCCGCGGTCACGGGTACGGAGGGCAGCGGCCCGCCGCCGTCGGCCGCGTAGCGGTCGGCGGTGCCCAGGCGCACGGTCAGCAGGTCGGGGTGGCCCGGGCCGCGTTCCCACAGCCGGGGGCCGGGGCCGAGCGCGGTGAGCAGGACGGTGGCCGGGTCGGGCCACCGCTCGCGCAGCGCGGCCGCGGAGGACGGGGTGCCCTGCGGTGCGCCGTCCTCGGCGGTGGCGCCCTCGTGGTCGCGCCCGGGCTCCGGGCGCTGCCCGGCGCCGCGGCCGCCCGCCAGGCGGCGGGCCCAGGCCCCTATGCCCCGCCCCCGGCGCCGGCCCTCGGCGGGCTCCGGCGCGGGGTCCGCGTCGCCGCCGGGCACGGGTCCGGCGAGGTGGGCGAAGCCGGCGGTGCGGCCGACGCCGCCGGGGCCGGGCGGCGGGGTGTCGGGTCCGGCGGCGCCGATGCTGCCGGTGTGCCGCACCGGGCGCCCGGCGGGCGCGGCCGGGCCCTGTTCGGGCACGGCCCAGGACGGCGTGCGCGCGGCCCGGGCGTCGGGCCCGTACTGCTCGCCCAGGGGCACGCCGGCGGGCGGGGTGCGCGTGTCGTCGTCCGGCCGGGGGCCGGGGACGCCCGCACGGCCGGTGCGGGCCTCCCCGTCGCGGGGGCCCGGGACGCGTGCGGCGCCGGCCGCCGGCAGGTGGGCGTACCCGGGGTGCGCGGCGGTGCTGCCGCGGGGGCGGGCACCGGCGCCGGGCAGCGGCACCCGCAGGTGCCCCTCGCCGTCGGGCGCGGCCGGCAGGACCGGCGGCGCGCTGCCGGCGCCGGTCCCGCCCAGGGTCAGCGTGGACTCGCCCACGTGCACCAGCGCGCCGGGGACGAGCGGGACGGGTGTGGAGCCGACGCCCTCGCCGTCCAGCCGGGTGCCGTTGGTCGAGCCGAGGTCGCACAGGGTGACCGTGCCGTCGTCGGCGACCGTCACGGCGCAGTGCAGCCGGGAGACGTCGGGGTCGTCCAGGGGGATGTCGGCGGTGCTCGACCGGCCGATGCGCACCTCGCCGCCGTGCAGCAGGTGCACGCCGCCCGCGTCGGGGCCCGAGACGACGTGCAGGCGGGCGTCGGCCGCGCCGGCGACGGGCGGGTGCTCCGGCCCGGCCGGGGCGCCCAGCGCCAGTACCGCCCCGTCGATCAGCGGCGGCTCGCCCAGGGCGCAGCGCTGGGGGTCGAGGCGCTCGCTGCCGGCGTGCACCACGACGGTGCCGCCGCCGAGGTCCGAGCCGGCCGCCGCCACGGCCGCGGCCAGGCCGCTGGTGACGGCGGCCAGGGCGGTGCCGGCGGGGGCGGTCACGAGCACGTCGCAGGCGCACGTGGCGTGGCCGCTGAGCGGCCCGAGGACGGTCAGCCGGATCTGCATCGCCGTCAACGGTCCCTTCTGCCCGGCGGGCGGGACGGGCAGAAGGCAAGGCCCCTCCCCGCACCCGGCACGGGCGCGTCGGCTCGTACAGGTCAGCGCGTCGCCCCGGGGGGCTCCCGCTCCCCTTCGGCGGCGCGCGTGCTGGCATGCATCCTCGCACCTGCACGCGGCGACGCGCCCGGCGAGCGTCGATTCGTGATCTTGAACGACCGGACGGGCGCGTCGGCACTTTCGACCATGGTCGGCGTGTGGTCTGTTTCTTTTGAAAAAGACCTGGTCCGGACCGTTTTCCTGCGATTGTTGGAGCTGTCGCCGGCAGCGGCGGCGCCGGACGCGGCAACCTTCGGCCGCCGGGTCGCGTCTTTCCCCGGAGCCCCACCGGATTCGTCCGACCGGCGGTCCGGGCGGCGGCACTACAGTGGGCGCAAGGCGAAAGCCGGATCGCAGAGCCCCGCTTTTCCTCAGAAGAACCAGTCCGGTGAGACCAGTCCGGTGAGACCGGTCCGATCACGACCAGGGAGCGCATGACGTGCGGCCGGTAGGCAGCAAATACCTGCTCGAGGAGCCGCTCGGACGCGGAGCCACGGGAACCGTGTGGCGGGCCCGGCAGAGGGAGACGGCCGGGGCCGAGGCGGCCGTGGCCGGCCAGCCGGGCGAGACCGTCGCCATCAAGGTGCTCAAGGAGGAGCTGGCCAACGACGCCGACGTCGTGATGCGCTTCCTGCGCGAGCGCTCGGTCCTGCTGCGCCTGACGCACCCCAACATCGTGCGCACCCGCGACCTGGTCGTCGAGGGCGACCTGCTGGCCCTCGTCATGGACCTCGTCGACGGCCCCGACCTGCACCGCTACCTCCGCGAGAACGGCCCCTTCACCCCGGTCGCCGCGGCGCTGCTCACCGCGCAGATCGCCGATGCCCTGGCCGTCAGCCACGCCGACGGCATCGTCCACCGCGACCTGAAGCCCGCCAACGTGCTGCTGCGCAACGACGGCGGGCAGATGCACCCGATGCTGACCGACTTCGGCATCGCACGCCTGGCCGACTCCCCGGGCCTGACCCGCACCCACGAGTTCGTCGGCACCCCCGCCTACGTCGCCCCCGAGTCCGCCGAGGGGCGCCCGCAGACCTCCGCCGTCGATGTCTACGGCGCCGGCATCCTGCTGTACGAGCTGGTCACCGGCCACCCGCCGTTCGCCGGCGCGACCGCGCTGGAGGTGCTCCACCAGCACCTGAGCGCCGAGCCGCGCCGCCCCTCGACCATCCCCGAACCGCTGTGGACGGTCATGGAGCGCTGCCTGCGCAAGCGCCCCGAGGAGCGCCCGAGCGCCGAGAACCTCGCCCGCGCCCTGCGCGTGGTCGCCGCCGGCATCGGCGTGCACGCCTCCCCGGCCCAGGCCGAGGCCGCCCTCGGCGTCGCCGGGCTGCTCGCCCCCGACCCGCAGCCCACCGAGGTGCCCGGTACGGGAGCGGCCGCCGCCGACGCCCAGGCCACCCAGGTGCTGCCCACCGGCTCCGGCGCGCCCGCCGGGTACGACCCCGACGCCGCGACCAGCGTGCTGCCCAGCACGTCGGCCGGCCCCGGCGCCGACCCCACCCAGGTGCTGCCCGCCGGCTCCGGCCCGCGGGGCTCCGCCGACCCCACGCGCGCCATGCCGCCCGTGCCGCCCGGCCCCCCGCAGCAGCAGGGCGAGGACCCGCACCCGTGGCAGACCCAGCTGCGCGCGGCCCGCGACCGCAACGAGCAGACGCAGTACCTCGACCCCGGCGAGGACCCGCTGCGCCGCCGTCCCACCCGCCGCCAGGCGCCCCAGCCGCCGCAGGCTCCGCAGCAGCAGTACGGCCACCAGCAGTACGGGCAGCAGCAGTACGGCCGGCAGCCCCAGGGGCAGCAGCAGTACGGCCAGCAGCCCCCCTACCGGGCCCCGCAGCCGCCCCAGCCCCAGCCGCAGCAGTCGTACACGCCCTCGCGCGCGCCCAGGCACCAGACGCCGCAGCCTCCGCAGGCGTACGCGCCCCAGCCGTACGCCGCCCCGCGGGCGCCCGAGCCGGCCGCCGCGCCGCCGCGCCGGGAGCCGCGTCCGCCGCGGCAGCGCAGCGCCAATCCCATGCACATCCCGGGCCTCGGCTGCCTCAAGGGCTGCCTGTTCATGATCGTCCTGCTGGTGGTCGGCTCCTGGCTGGTGTGGGAGTTCACCCCGCTCAAGGACTGGGTCGCGGACGGCAAGAGCTTCTGGGACGCCACGTGGGACTGGGTGACCGGCGTCAAGGACTGGATCAGCGACCTCGTCTCCGGCAGCTCGGGCGGCTCCGGCGGCTCGGAGAGCGTCGTTCCGTAGCCGGCCGGGGCTTGCCGACGGCCCTCCGGGCCGCCGACGGCCCGAATCTGTCGATATGTCGACACCCGAAGGGTGTTTTCTGCCGCAGAAGTGACGGTTGGCGCCGAATCGGAGTCCCCAACTCCCCTCCGGCCGCGTAGCTTGGTCGCCGGCGCGGTCGGCCACTGCCGGCCGCACGCCGAGGCACTGTCGTCGAATGGCGGAGGAGTCGGGGAACAGTCTTGGCACGGAAGATCGGCAGCCGGTACACCGCCCACCAGGTCCTCGGGCGCGGCAGCGCCGGAACGGTCTGGCTCGGCGAGGGCCCCGAGGGCCCCGTCGCCATCAAGCTCCTGCGCGAGGACCTCGCCTCCGACCAGGAGCTCGTCGGCCGCTTCGTCCAGGAGCGCGCCGCCCTCCTCGGTCTCGACCACCCCCACGTGGTCGGCGTGCGCGACCTCGTCGTCGACGGCGCCGACCTCGCCCTGGTCATGGACCTCGTCCGCGGCACCGACCTGCGCACCCGCCTCGACCGCGAGCGGCGCCTGGCCCCCGAGGCCGCCGTCGCCGTGGTCGCCGACGTCGCCGACGGCCTCGCCGCCGCGCACGCCGCCGGGATCATCCACCGCGACGTCAAGCCCGAGAACGTCCTCCTCGACATGCAGGGCCCCCTCGGCCCCGGCGGCGCCCATCCCGCCCTGCTCACCGACTTCGGCATCGCCCGCCTCGTCGACGCGCCGCGCCCGGCCCCGGCCCGCGAGCGCGCCTCCACCGCGGACGGCGCCCGCGTCCCCGCCCAGCGCAGCGTCATCGGCACGCCCGACTACCTCGCCCCCGAGATCATCGAGGGCCTGCCGCCGCGCGCCTCCGTCGACGTCTACGCCCTGGCCACTGTCCTGTACGAGCTGCTGGCCGGCTTCACGCCCTTCGGCGGCGGCCACCCCGGCGCGGTGCTGCGCCGGCACGTCACCGAGACCGTGGCGCCCCTGCCCGGCATCCCCGACGAGCTGTGGCAGCTGATCGTCCAGTGCCTGGCCAAGGCCCCGGCGTCCCGGCTGCGGGCCTCCGAGCTCGCCGCCCGGCTGCGCGAGCTGCTGCCCGGGCTGGCGGGCATCCCCCCGCTGGACATCGACGAGCCCGAGGACGCCCCCGCGGGCCCGGGCCCCGCCGGCCCGGAGGGCACCCCCGCCCGCCCGGTCGCGGGCGTGCCCGAACCGCGCCGGCGCGGGGCCGTCCCGCTCGTACCGGGCGGCGGCCGGCCCGACTCCAACCGCGACACCCACACCAGCATGCGCGTGCCCGGGCCCGAGGAGCTCGCCGGCGGCGCCCACGGCACGGCCCGGGCGCCGCGGATGCCGGGCCAGCGCCGGGCGGGCTCGGCCCGCCACCGCACGCACGCGGAGGAGGTGCGCCGGCGCCGCATCCGGCTGGGTGCGGCGGCGGTGGCCCTGGCGGCGGTCGCGGGCGTGGGCGGCTGGTTCGCCACGGGCGGCGGGTCGGACGCGGGGGATGCGAAGCCGGGCGGCAAGCACTCCCCGGGAATCCACCGCCAGGTCCCCCCGGCGGACCCCTCGGTGGCCCCCTTGCGCTAGACGGCCCCCGAGGCCGCACCCCCGGGTTGCCGGGGTGCGGCCTCGGATGCGGCGGCCGACGGACCGGGGAACCCGGCACAGCCGTTAGGCTGGGTGCGTGGCAGTCGTTGATGTATCCGAAGAGCTGAAGTCCCTCTCCTCGACCATGGCGTCGATCGAGGCCGTTCTGGACCTCGACAGGATGAGGGCCGACGTCGCCGTGCTCGAGGAGCGGGCGGCGGCCCCGTCCCTGTGGGACGACCCCGAGGCCGCGCAGAAGATCACCAGCCAGCTGTCGCACCTGCAGGCGGAGCTGCGCAAGACCGAGGCCCTGCGCAGCCGCATCGACGACCTCGCGGTGCTCTTCGAGCTCGCCGAGGCCGAGGGCGACGCCGACACCTTCGCCGAGGCCGAGGCGGAGCTCGTCTCGGTGCGCAAGGCGCTGGACGAGATGGAGGTCCGCACCCTCCTGTCCGGCGAGTACGACGCCCGTGAGGCCCTGGTCAACATCCGTGCCGAGGCCGGCGGCGTGGACGCCTCCGACTTCGCCGAGCGCCTGCAGCGCATGTACCTGCGCTGGGCGGAGCGCCACGGCTACAAGACGGAGGTCTACGAGACCTCGTACGCCGAAGAGGCCGGCATCAAGTCGACCACCTTCACCGTCCAGGCGCCGTACGCCTACGGCACCCTTTCCGTCGAGCAGGGCACGCACCGCCTGGTGCGCATCTCGCCCTTCGACAACCAGGGCCGCCGCCAGACCTCCTTCGCGGGCGTCGAGGTGCTGCCGGTCGTCGAGCAGACCGACCACGTCGAGATCGACGAGTCCGACCTGCGCGTCGACGTCTACCGCTCCTCGGGCCCCGGCGGCCAGGGCGTCAACACCACGGACTCCGCGGTCCGCCTGACCCACCTGCCCACCGGCATCGTCGTCTCCTGCCAGAACGAGCGCTCGCAGATCCAGAACAAGGCGACCGCCATGAACGTCCTGCAGGCCAAGCTCCTGGAGCGGCGCCGCCAGGAGGAGCAGGCGAAGATGGACGCGCTCAAGGGCGACGGCGGCAACTCCTGGGGCAACCAGATGCGTTCGTACGTCCTGCACCCGTACCAGATGGTCAAGGACCTGCGCACCGAGCACGAGGTCGGCAACCCGCAGGCCGTGCTCGACGGCGAGATCGACGGCTTCCTGGAGGCGGGCATCCGCTGGCGCAAGCAGCAGGAACAGCAGCAGGAGAAGTAAGTAGGACAACCCCCCGCACAGCCGGGCAACCCCACCCTTTCCTTCCTTGACGCTGCCCGAAAAACTGGGAAGGGTGGCGTGCGGCATGCGATCACTGGGGCGTGTGTGGCGGGGGGCGAGCGGCCCGGCTCGGAACGTGACAAGAGAACGTCCTCGGGCCGTCGGATCACGCCGACCCCCGGAGCGCCACCGCCCCGTGCAGAGCTGCTCCAATGACGAGATCAGCTACTGGGGGTAGCAGGCAATGACGAGAAGGACGCGTGTACGCGTCGCGCGAATAGCCGCTGGTGCGGTCATCGCAGCGGGTGCCTCCCTGACGGCCGCGGGTGCGGCCTCCGCCGCCGGACTCGACGTCGAGATCGGCGGCTTCGGCGTGACGGCCACCGCCGGTGTGGGCGGCCCCGACGAACCGGGTCCCACCACCGGCCCCACCACGATCCCGCAGCCCACGGGCGACCCGGGCACGACCGGCGGCACCGGTTCGACCGGCGGCACCGGCTCCACGGGCGGTACGGGTTCCACCGGCGGCACCGGCTCGACCGGCGGCTCGGACACTTCGACCGGCGGTACGGGTTCCACGGGCGGCACCGGCTCCACGGGCGGTACGGGCTCGACCGGTGGCACCGGCTCCACGGGTGGCACCGGCTCCACCGGCGGCACGGGCTCGACCGGCGGCTCGGACACTTCGACCGGCGGTACGGGTTCCACGGGCGGCACCGGCTCCACGGGCGGTACGGGCTCCACGGGCGGCACCGGTTCGACCGGCGGCACCGGCTCCACCGGTGGCACGGGCTCCACGGGCGGTACGGGTTCGACCGGTGGCACCGGCTCCACGGGCGGCACCGGCTCGACCGGCGGTACCGGCTCCACCGGCGGCTCCGGCACGACCGGGGGCTCCGGGGACCACGACCACGGCTCCGCCACCGGCGGCACCGGCTCCACCGGTGGCTCCGACGGTGACGCCCACACCTGCCCCGTCGACACCGACGGCAACTGCAACAACACCAGCACCGACAGCGCGGGCTCCCGCCCGGTCGAGCAGGGCAAGCCCAAGGAGCAGCTGACCCAGGTGGGCGACGCCGGCCAGGGCAGCGGCAGCGGCGAGAAGGCCCAGGCCTCGGGCCAGCTGGCCGAGACCGGTGCCGGTCAGACCACGTTCCTGCTGGTCGGCGCCGCGACGATGATCGCCGGCGGCATCGGCTTCCGCATGCTGCCGCGCCTGATCAACAAGGGTGCGGCCACGGCCTGACCGTACGCATGCGTGCGCTCGCACACCGTGCGCGGCGCACAACGACCGGGGCCCGGGACGCCATGGCGTCCCGGGCCCCGGCCCGTGCAGCCCTGTGGGCGCGCGCCCCTAGCCGGCGAATCCCCGTGCGAGCACCGTCAGCGCGACGAGCAGCACCAGCAGCGCGATCAGCGCCGCCGGCGTCAGTGCGCCGAAGATGCCTTCCTGGTGCTGCAGCCGCTCGCGGCTCGCCCGGCAGACCGGGCACCTGCCCTCACTGACGGGAGCCGCGCAGTTGGCGCACACCAGCCGGTCGCATGTCATGCGAAGTCCTTCCTCCGGTAGGTCCAACGCGCGGGAGAGCCATGCGGTTCCCCTTACCACTGTGCCAGCTTCCCCGCCGTCCGGCGCGTCCGGTCCGGTGACGCGCGAAAAGGGGAGCAAATGTGCTCGGTTTGTCCCCGATGGTGTCGGTCGCCGACGCGGCGCTGACGCCGCCGGGCGGACCCGCCGCCGCGGGCCGACTGCGCGTGCACGGGCGGTTCGGTAGGGTCACGCTCACCGACGGAGCCGCGAAGGCGGCGTTCCGTGCCGCTACCCAGGCCGACACGTGGTGCACTCGTGATCCGATTCGACAACGTCTCCAAGACCTACCCCAAGCAGAACCGACCGGCACTCCGGGACGTCTCCCTCGAGATCGAGAAGGGCGAATTCGTCTTTCTCGTCGGGTCCTCGGGCTCCGGGAAATCCACGTTCCTGCGCCTTCTGCTGCGCGAGGAGCGGGCCACCCACGGACAGGTGCACGTGCTGGGCAAGGACCTGGCACGGCTGTCCAACTGGAAAGTGCCGCACATGCGCCGGCAGCTCGGCACCGTCTTCCAGGATTTCCGGCTGCTGCCCAACAAGACGGTGGCGCAGAACGTGGCCTTCGCGCTGGAGGTCATCGGAAAGCCGCGCGGCGAGATCCGCAAGGCCGTGCCGCAGGTCCTGGAGCTGGTCGGGCTCGGTGGCAAGGAACAGCGGATGCCCGGCGAGCTCTCCGGCGGTGAGCAGCAGCGCGTGGCGATCGCCCGGGCGTTCGTCAACCGCCCCCTGCTGCTGATCGCCGACGAGCCGACCGGCAACCTGGACCCCCAGACGTCCGTGGGCATCATGAAGCTGCTGGACCGGATCAACAGGACCGGCACCACGGTCGTCATGGCCACCCACGACCAGCAGATCGTCGACCAGATGCGCAAGCGCGTCATCGAGCTCGAGCAGGGCCGTCTCGTGCGCGACCAGTCGCGCGGCGTCTACGGCTACCAGCACTGACACCGCACGGAAAGGCACCGGGAAGACGCCATGCGCGCCCAGTTCGTCCTGTCGGAGATCGGCGTCGGTCTCCGCCGCAACCTCACGATGACCTTCGCGGTCATCGTCTCCGTCGCGCTCTCCCTCGCCCTCTTCGGCGGCTCGCTGCTCATGCGCGAGCAGGTGAGCACGATGAAGGGCTATTGGTACGACAAGGTCAACGTCTCCATCTACCTCTGCAACAAGAATGACGCGGAGTCCCAGCCGGCCTGTGCCAAGGGCGCGGTCACGGAGGAGCAGAAGAAGCAGATCCGCGCCGACCTGGAGAAGATGCCGGTCGTCCAGAAGGTCCAGTTCGAGACCGCGGACGAGGCGTACAAGCACTACAAGGAGCAGTTCGGCAAGTCGCCGATCGCCGGCTTCCTGACCCCCGACCAGATGCAGGAGTCCTTCCGCGTCAAGCTCAAGGACCCCTCCAAGTACAAGGTCATCTCCAGCGCCTTCTCCCAGCGGGCCGGCGTCCAGGAGGTCGAGGACCAGCGCAAGACCCTCGAACCGCTGCTCAACCTCCTCAACGGCATGAACCTCGCGGCCCTGGGCGTCATGGCGCTGATGCTCGTCGTGGCCCTGATGCTGATCGTCAACACCGTGCGCGTCTCGGCGTTCAGCCGCCGGCGCGAGACCGGCATCATGCGCCTGGTCGGCGCCTCCAGTTTCTACATCCAGATCCCCTTCATCATGGAGGCCGCCTTCGCCGGACTGCTGGGCGCCGGTTTCGCGGGGGTGCTGCTGGTGTGCGGCCAGTACTTCCTGGTGAACAACTGGCTCGCCCACCAGATCGACGTCGTGCAGTTCATCGGCTGGGACGCGGTGCTCACCAAGCTGCCGCTGGTGCTGGCCATCGGCCTGCTGATGCCCGCGCTGGCCGCCTTCATCGCCCTGCGGAAGTACCTCAAGGTCTGACACCCGCAGCGGATCCGCGCCGAGGGCGCCGTACGGTCAACTCACCGTGCGGCGCCCTTCGGTGTCCTAGACTCACGCGCATGCCCGGCCCCACGAGGAGTGTCACGGCGTACGTCCCGCCGCGCCGCGTCAGGCGCGCGGGCGCCCTGACGCTGGTCTTCGCGGGCGTGGTCGCGGCCGGCGCCGCCACCGGCGCCTGGGGCGTGGTCTCCCGGTCGCACGAGGGGCCCACCACCCCGGCCCGCGACGGCGACCGCGCGGTCGCACGTCCCGCGGGCTCCCTGCCCGCGGCCCGCGGCGGGGTCGACCGCGGCCCGCTCGACGACGCCGCCGCGCGCGCCCGGGCGGACGGCAAGTCCGGTGCGGACGCCGCCGCCGAGGTCCTCGGCCGCAGCGGCGACACCTGGAGCGCGGTCTACAGCGCCCGGGAGTACGAGGGGTTCGCGCTCGCCCTCGACGGTGCCTACGTCGGCGTGGGACTGACCGTCCGGCGCGCGGGCGGCGGGGTGATCGAGGTCGACGGGGTCCGCCCCGGCGGGCCGGCCGAGCGGGCCGGCCTCGTGCCCGGCGACCGTCTGCGCACCGTCGACGGCGCCGAGGTGACCGGCCGGCCCGTCACCGAGGTGGTCTCCCTTCTGCGCGGCCTGACCCCGGCCGGTGCCGGCTCCCGCGTGCGCCTCGGCCTGGAGCGGGACGACCGGCGCTGGGAGCGCACACTGCAGCGGGAGCGGCTGGTCACCCCGAGCGTCCAGGTCGAGCGGGTGGACGGCGAGGACGAGGCGGCGCCCGCCACCGTGATCAAGGTGGCGGCCTTCACCCGGGGCACCGGCGAGCGGGTGCGCGACGCGGTGCGCGCGGCCGCTCCGGGGGAGGGGGTCCTGCTGGACCTGCGCGGCAACTCCGGCGGACTGATCACCGAGGCCACCACGGCCGCCTCCGCGTTCCTCGACGGCGGACCCGTGGCCACGTACGACATCCGCGGCCGGCAGCACGCGCTGCGGGCCGAGCCGGGCGGGGACACCCGCCGGCCCCTGGTCGTGCTGGTCGACGGCGGCACCATGAGCGCCGCGGAGCTGCTGGCCGGGGCCCTGCAGGACCGCGGCCGGGCGATCGTCGTGGGCGCGCCCACCTTCGGCAAGGGCTCGGTGCAGATGCCCACGCGGTTGGCCGACGGCTCCGTGGCCGAGCTCACCGTGGGCCACTACCGCACGCCGTCGGGGCGGGCCGTCGACGACAGCGGCATCGTGCCGGACCTGGTGGTGCGCGAGGACGCCGAGCACCGGGCCCGCACGGTATTGAGTGGCCTCGGGGGCGGGTCGTAGTGCGAGAATGACGACGCTATGGCTAAAGAGACAGGTCGCAAGCTGATCGCGCAGAACAAGAAGGCGCGGCACGACTACCACCTCCTGACCACGTACGAGTGCGGCCTGGTGCTCACCGGCACCGAGGTCAAGTCGCTGCGCCAGGGCCGGGCCTCGCTGGTGGACGGCTTCGTCCACATCGACGGTGGCGAGGCATGGCTGCACAACGTGCACGTCCCGGAGTACAGCCAGGGGACGTGGACGAACCACAGCGCGCGGCGCAAGCGCAAGCTGCTGCTGCACCGCGCGGAGATCGACAAGCTCGCCTCGAAGGCGGACGAGACGGGGCACACGATCGTGCCGCTCTCGCTGTACTTCAAGGACGGCCGGGCCAAGGTCGAGATCGCCCTGGCCAGGGGCAAGAAGGAGTACGACAAGCGGCAGACCCTGCGCGAGAAGCAGGACCGCCGCGAGGCCGACCGCGCCATCGCCGCGGCCCGCCGCCGTCAGCGCGCCAAGGGGTGACCCCGCGGGGAATACGCTGGCACCGTCGTGCGTTGGTCACGTACGATGGGCGCATCGCACACCGGCCGAGCCGGGGTGCGCACCTTGAAAAAACAACATGGGGATGATCGGTTTCGACAGCGGATGTCGAAGCAGGGGAAGCGAGCCGAGGAAGCGGCAATGATCTCGTAAACCATATGTCGCAACCAATAATCGCCAACACCAAGCGCGATTCCTTCGCCCTCGCTGCCTAAGTAGCGACCTGCGAAGTGTCAGCCCGGGACTGTTCCCGACCCGGATCCTGGCATCATTGAGGGAACTAAACCACTAGGCCCGGCCACGGGGCCTGGTGGGAAACCACACAGTGGCTGAGCCCGTCGGAGACTTGTCCGTGTGATCTCCGGGGCCGAGAAAATCGCAGCGGACTGCGCTCGGAGAAGCCCTGGTTCTGCACCGTTGGACGCGGGTTCGATTCCCGCCATCTCCACTCATCCCATGGTGGAAAAGCCCCCGGCCCGACGGCCGGGGGCTTTTTCGCGTTCACCGGGAGGTCTCGACGGACGGTGGGCCGGGGAGAAACCAGCTGAGGCGCGGAACGACAGGGGGTGCCCGTGAAGGCGGAGCGGAGGCGAGCGACCGTCGCGCTGGCGGGCGCGGGGGTGCTGTGGCTGGGCGTGCAGGGCGGCCCGGCCGTCGCCGTCGGCGAGAGCCCGGACGGGGTGCACCTGCTGCTGGGCGGCGCCTTCGGCAGCCGGCCCGGCGAGCTGATCGACGTCGATGTGCGGGGTCTGCGGGCCGGTGCCGGGCAGGTCATCGTCACCTCGCCCGCCTTTGCCCGGCCCGTGCGCCTGGCACCGTACGGCGATGCCGGCGGGCGCGGTTTCCACGCGCGCCCCGCGGTGGCGATGCGCGCCGCGCCGGGCACGTACCCGCTGCGCGTGCACGCCGGCGGGCGGGTGGTCGCCGAGGACCGGGTGCGCGTCGAGGCGGCACGCCGGCCGAGCTTTTCGGTCTCCGCCCGGGGGAAAGCGCGGCCGGGGGAGCGGCTCGGGCTGTTCTTCGACGACCTCTACCCCGGCGAGACGGGCGACGCCTTCACCGTCACCTCGCCCGTCCTGCGCGCGCCGGTGCGCCTGCGGCACGATGCGCGCGGCGTGGAGTGGCACAACCCGCGGATGTTCACGGCGCCGGCCGTCGTGGCGCCGGAGGCCAAGGACGGCACGTACAAGGTGACGCTGACCGGCCCCGCAGGCCGCCGGATCGCCGAGCGGCCGCTCGTGGTGCGCGCGGCCCGGCCGGGCGACGACGACTGGACCGGCAGGGTGCGCGGACCGTCCTTCTTCGGTCCCTCCGCCCACCCGGAGGACGCCCGCGCCGCCGGCCGGCGGGTCGAGGCCGGCGGCACCGTCAACGTCCTGTGGCGCGACGCCTCACCCGATCCGGGGGAGGAGGAGAGCCTGACGGCCGCCTCGCCCGCCTTCGAACGCCCCGTCGCCCTGCGGCGGGACGACAGCAAGGCCGGCGACGGCGACGACCCCCGCTACTACGGCGCGGCCCGCATCCGCCGTGCCCTGGCGCCGGGGAGCTACCCGGTGACGGTCGTCAGCCACCACGGGCGCGTCCGGCGTACGGGGCAGCTGCAGGTCACCCCGCCCGCGGCCGCCACGGTGGCGCCGGCCGCGCACGGCGGCCCGGACCGTACGACGCTGGTCGTGGCCGTGGTGGCGGCCGGCACGGGGGTCGCCGTGCTGGTCACGGGAGCGGTTGTCCCGGTGCTGCGCCGCCGCAGGCGGCCGCAGGCCGCGAAGCGGGCCGCGGGGCCTGCGGCGGACCCTCCGTCATGAGGCCGGGAATCGCCTTGCGTTGAGCGGTGTTGACCATCGCATGATCGAAAATGACCGGAGCTCCGGCTTCGAGGGCCGCAGTTTTCTCTTCCTCCTGGGCAGCGGCCGCGAAGGCGGCAACACCGAGGCGCTCGCCCGCCACGCCGCCGCCCAGCTGCCGCAGGACGTCCCCCAGCGCTGGCTGCGCCTGAGCGAGCACCCCCTGCCCCCGTTCGACGACCCGCGCCACACCGAGGCCGGCGTCCCCGCCGAGCTGTCCGCCCCCGAGCGCCTGCTGCTGGACGCCACCCTCGACGCCACCGACCTCGTCATCGCCTCCCCGCTGTACTGGTACGGCGTCTCCGCCTCCACCAAGCTCTACTTCGACCACTGGGTGAACTGGCTCGTGCTGCCCGGCGCGGACTTCAAGCAGCGGATGGAGGGCCGCACCCTGTGGGGCGTCACCGCCGCCAACGGCGCCGCCAAGCCCGGCATCACCGGCCCCCTCACCGGCATGCTGAGCGCCTCCGCCGCGTACATGGGCATGCGGTGGGGCGGCCTCCTCCTCGGCCAGGGCAACGCACCGGGCGACGTCGAGGCGGACGACGACGCCCTCCTGGCGGCCAAGTCCTTCTTCTCCTAGGGCCTTTCCCGCACGGGCCGTTCTTCCCGTGGGCCGGGCCACGGGGGCACCCTGGAGGCGCGGGGCAGGATCCGTGAGGGGAAAGGGTGACACCCATGGCACCGGCAGCGGCCCCCGGCGGCCCGTACGGCCTGCGGTTCGACTGCGGCAGACTCTGCCTCGACCTGCTGGCCACGGCACAGCCCGAGGAACGGCTCGACAGCCCCCGCCGGTTGCGCGCCTGGCTGCTCGGCGCCGGCATCGTCCCGCACGGCACCCCGCTGGAGGCGGTGGACGCCGTCTGGCTCGCCCGTTTCCGGGCCGCCCGCGCGGTGCTGCTGCGCGTCGTGCAGGACGAGGTCGACGGCCGCGCCACCGACCCCGACCTGCAGACGGTCAACGCGCTCGCCGCCGCGGCCCCGCCCGCGCCGCAGGCCGGCCGCGACGCGGGCGGCCTGCTCGTGCGCAGCCTCGCGGGGGCGGTGGACTGCGACGCCCTCCTCGGGCAGATCGCCCGGGACGCCGTCGAACTGCTCACCGACCCCGCCGCCCGCGGGCGGCTGCGCCGCTGCGCGGGCCGCAGCTGCTCCCTGGTCTACCTCGACACCTCCCGCGGCCACCGCAGGCGCTGGTGCTCCAGCGAGGTGTGCGGCAACCGTGAGCGGGTGGCCCGCCACCGGCGCCGGGCCGGCACCACCCAGGAGACGAACAGGTAGACCGCCGCGCACGGCACGGCGCCGGTGGAGCCGCCGAGGGGAGCGCCCCCGAAGGGGCGCGGGGCAGTGTCGATCTGCGGCTGCGCCGCGTGGGCGCGACCGGCCACCACCCCGGCGCGGAGCAACGGCACTTCGTCCGCGGGTGCGTCGTGGCTTGTCGCGCAGTTCCCCGCGCCCCTTCGGGGCATCGTGGCGCCGCACCACGAAGATTCCCCGTCCGGCGACGGCCACGCGCCGCGCCCGTTCGACCGCCCGCCGCTGAACGGCCGCCGGCCGTCGCCCGTACTCCCTCCCGACGCGCTATCGACCCAGGGGGAAGACGTGCGCAAGGATGCCGCCGTGGCCGACAGGACCAGTCCCGACGAGGACCTCATGCGGTCCCTCTACGCCGAGCACGCCGGCCCGCTCCTGGGCTTCGTGCTCCGGCTCGTGGCGGGCGACCGGCAGCGGGCCGAGGACGTCGTCCAGGAGACCCTGCTGCGCGCCTGGCGCAACGCCGACCGGCTGCGCGGCGCCACCGGCTCCGTACGGCCGTGGCTCGTCACCGTCGCGCGGCGCATCGTCATCGACCACCACCGCAGCCGGCAGGCCCGGCCGCCCGAGGCCGACGCCGCCCCCCTCGAACTGCTGCCCGCCGCCGACGAGATCGACCGGGCCCTGCGCCTGATGACCCTCTCCGAGGCCCTGGGGGACCTGACCGCCGCCCACCGAGAGGCCCTCGTCGAGACCTACTTCAAAGGACGCACCGTGAGCGAAGCCGCCGAAGCCCTCGGCATCCCCGCCGGCACCGTCAGGTCCAGGGTCTTCTACGCCCTGCGCTCGCTGCGGCTCTCGCTCGAGGAACGAGGAGTGACGGCATGAACCGCCCGGCAGCACCGGACCCCGGGCACACCGCGGTCGGTGCCTACGCCCTCGGCACCCTGGACGAGGCCGAGGCCGCCCGCTTCGAGGAGCACCTCGCCGGCTGCGAGCGCTGCGGCGCCGAGCTCGACGGCCTCATGGGCCTCGCCCCCCTGCTCGCCGACCTCAAGGAAGCCGGCCCCGACCCGGCCGCCGCGCCCCCGCAGCCGCCCCCGCGGATGCTGGACGCGCTGCTCGACGAGGTGGGTGCCACACGCCGCGCCCGCCGGACCCGCCGGCTGTGGCTCGTCGCCGCGGCCGCCGCGCTCATCGTCGCCGGCCCGCTGGCCGGAGCCGCCCTGACCGGCCACGACACGCCCGGCCACAGCGGGATCAGCGCCGCGAAGCAGATGTACGAGGAGGGGGACAAGAAGGGCGCCGTCGACCCGGCGACCAAGGTCGACGCCACCGTCTCCCTGCAGGACAAGCCCTGGGGCACCCACGTCGCCCTCCGGCTGGGCAACGTCAGGGGCCCGCTGACCTGCGACCTCGTCGCCGTCGGCCGCGACGGGCAGGAGCAGACGGTGACCACCTGGGCCGTCCCCGCGTCCGGCTACGGCCTGGACAAGGGCGACAAGGCGGACCGGGAGCCCCTCTACACCCACGGCGGCGCCGCCTTCAGCCGCGCCGACATCGCCCGCTTCGAGGTCCGTACGCTCGACGGCCACCGCCTGGCGACCGTCCCGCTGGAGTGATCGAGCGCGTTCCGTCAACGGGTGACACTCGTGGCAAACCCCTCATGTCCTGACAGGTGCGTCGGCACCCCTGTTCGCGTACGGTTGACGGCTGCCCTACGCACAGCAGAAGGGGGCCTGGGTGGCCGCGCAGAACGCCACGGACGCGCGAGTGGCGACAGGACCGGCGATGGAACCCGACGGGGTCCGCGACCGTGAGATCGGTGCCGAACAGCACCATCTGGACCGGGTGTACCGGCGTCTCGAGGAGAAGATCCACGAGGCGGAGTTCCTCATGGACGACGCCGCCAAGCGCGGCCAGGTCGGCACGCCGGGCGCGCTCGCCGAACGGGACGCCCAGGTGTTCCGCGCCGGCGTCCACCTCAACCGGCTGAACAGCGAGTTCGAGGACTTCCTCTTCGGCCGCATCGACCTGCTGCGCGGCAAGGACGGCAAGAAGGGCCCCGACGGCGCCTACACCTCCGTCGAACCCGCCGACGACGCCGTGCGCGGCGACCGCGCCGAGATCGCCGAAACCCTGCACATCGGCCGCATCGGCGTCCTCGACGCCGACTACTCCCCGCTCGTCATCGACTGGCGGGCCCCGGCCGCGGCGCCCTTCTACCGCGCCACCCCCGTCGCCCCCGGCCGCGTCGTGCGCCGCCGCGTCATCCGCTCCAAGGGCCGGCGCGTCCTCGGCGTCGAGGACGACCTGCTGCGCCCCGAGCTCACCACCACCCTCGACGGCGCCGAGCTGCCCGTCGTCGGCGACGGCGCCCTCATGGCCGCCCTCGGCCAGGCCCGCAGCCACACGATGCGCGACATCGTCTCCTCCATCCAGGCCGAGCAGGACCTCGTCATCCGCGCCCCCGCCGCCTCGGTCACCGAGGTCGAGGGCGGCCCCGGCACCGGCAAGACCGCCGTCGCCCTGCACCGCGCCGCGTACCTGCTCTACCAGGACCGCCGCCGCTACGCCGGCGGCATCCTCGTCGTCTCCCCGACCCCGCTGCTCGTCGCCTACACCGAGGGCGTCCTGCCCTCCCTCGGCGAGGAGGGCCAGGTCGCCATCCGCGCCGTCGGCTCCCTCGTCGACGGCGCCGAGGCCGAGGTGTACGACGAGCCGGCCGTCGCCCGCGTCAAGGGCTCCTCCCGCATGGTCAAGGTGCTGCGCAAGGCCGTCCGCGGCGCCCTGGAGATCCCGCCCGCCGGCACCGAGGTGCCCGAGCGGCTGCGCGTCGTCGCCTTCGGCGCCCGCATCGAGCTCGACGCCGAGGACCTCGGGCGCATCCGCCAGAGCGCCCTCGGCGGCACCGCCCCCGTCAACCTGCTGCGCCCGCGCGCCCGCCGGCTGATCCTCGACGCGCTGTGGTCCCGCGCCGGCGGCCCCAAGCGCTACACCGACCCCGAGCTCGCCGCCGAGGCCCGCTCGGCGTTCGACGAGGACATCACCACCGAGGACTCCTTCACCGCCTTCCTCGACGCCTGGTGGCCCGAGCTCACCCCCCGCCGCGTGCTGGCCTGCCTCGCCGACGACAAGCGGCTGGGCCGCTTCTCCCGCCGGGTGCTGAGCCCGCGCGAAGTGCGCCTCGTGGCCCGCTCGCTGCGCCGCCTGGACGCCGCCGGCACCGGCCCGCTCTCCGTGCACGACGTGGCCCTCCTCGACGAGCTGGAGACCCTGCTCGGCGTGCCGCCGCGGCCCCGCCAGCCCCGCGAGGCGGACCCGCTGGACGCGCTGACCGGCCTGGAGGAGCTGATGCCGCAGCGCTCCGAGACCCGCCGCGAGCGCGCCGAGCGGCTGGCCCAGGAGCGCCGCGACTACGCCCACGTCATCGTCGACGAGGCCCAGGACCTCACGCCCATGCAGTGGCGCATGGTCGGCCGCCGCGGCCGGCACGCCACCTGGACGATCGTCGGCGACGCGGCCCAGTCCTCCTGGTCCGACCCCGATGAGGCGGCCGCCGCCCGCGACGAGGCGCTGGGCACCCGCCCCCGACGCCGCTTCGAGCTCACCGTCAACTACCGCAACCCCGCCGAGATCGCCGAGCTGGCCGCCAAGGTGCTGGCCCTGGCCATGCCCGGCATGCGCGCGCCCCGCGCCGTGCGCTCCACCGGCAGCGAGCCCCGCTTCACCGTGGCCGGCGACGACCTCGCCGGCTGCACCCGCGACGAGGTGGTGCGCCTGCTGGCCGACGTCGAGGGCACGGTCGGCGTGGTCGTCCCCATGGGCCGGCGCGAGCAGGCCCGCACCTGGCTGGCGGGCCTGGGCGAGCGGGTCGTGGTGCTCGGCAGCCTGGAGGCCAAGGGCCTGGAGTACGACGCGACGGTCGTGGTCTCGCCCGCCGAGATCGCCGACGAGTCCCCGGCCGGCCTGCGGGTGCTCTACGTGGCCCTGACCCGTGCCACGCAGCGCCTGACGGTGCTGTCGGGGGAGCGGGACGAACCGGACGAGCACGGGGTGCCCGACCTGCTGCGGGACTGACGGGGGCGGGGCCGGGGGCCGGGTGCGCGCCTGCGCCATCCGGCCCGCTCGCGGCACCCGATCTGACGTTCTGCGGGTGGAAGGCCGCCCGACGGAATGACTTCGCGGGCGGGTTTGTTAGCCTGGATGCGGCACCGGCTCGATCCAAGCCCCCGGGCCCAACCTTAGTCGCTACGAGCGACCACTTGCCGCGAGGCGAGCATGGCGGGTCGGTGTCGTCACACGTGGCACGACGGGCGTTCTTTCCCCGGGTTTCTCCCCGGGGAAAGAACGCCCGTCGGCATTTTTTCCTCCCTGATTCCGGAAGGTTTCTTCCAAAAAACGAGGCTGGTTTCCCCCTACCGGCCGGTAGGTGGGACGATCGGACGTCTCGCACCCCGGTGCGGGGATGTCGCGTCCTCGTGACGCACGCACCAGCGAAACAAGCGAAAGCAGAGGAAAGCGGCCATGGCAACGGCGCCTAGCGTCTCGTACTCGATGACGGTCCGGCTGGAGGTTCCCGCGAGCGGGACCGCGGTCAGCGAGCTGACCACGGCCGTGGAGTCCTCGGGCGGGTCCGTCACCGGCCTGGACGTGACCGCCTCCGGCCACGAGAAGCTCCGCATCGACGTCACCATGGCCACCACCTCCACCGAACACGCCGCCGAAATCGTGGAGAAGCTCCGCGGCATCGAGGGCGTGGTGCTGGGCAAGGTCTCCGACCGCACCTTCCTGATGCACCTCGGCGGCAAGATCGAGATGGCCTCCAAGCACCCCATCCGCAACCGCGACGACCTCTCCATGGTCTACACCCCCGGCGTCGCCCGCGTATGCATGGCCATCGCCGAGAACCCCGAGGACGCCCGCCGCCTGACCATCAAACGCAACAGCGTCGCCGTGGTCACCGACGGCTCCGCCGTCCTGGGCCTGGGCAACATCGGCCCCAAGGCCGCCCTACCCGTCATGGAGGGCAAGGCCGCCCTCTTCAAGCGCTTCGCCGGCATCGACGCCTGGCCCATCTGCCTCGACACCCAGGACACCGACGCCATCGTCGAGATCGTCAAGGCCATCGCCCCCGGCTTCGCCGGCATCAACCTCGAGGACATCTCCGCCCCCCGCTGCTTCGAGATCGAAGCCCGCCTGCGCGAAGCCCTCGACATCCCCGTCTTCCACGACGACCAGCACGGCACCGCCATCGTCGTCCTCGCCGCCCTGACCAACGCCCTGCGCGTCGTCGGCAAGAACATCGAGGACGTACGCGTCGTCATGTCCGGTGCCGGAGCGGCCGGTACGGCGATTTTGAAGCTCCTGCTCGCCGCCGGCGTGCGTCACGCCGTGGTCGCCGACATCCACGGCGTCGTCCACACCGGCCGCCCCGACCTCGTCGACGCAAGCCCCGAATCGGCCCTGCGCTGGATCGCGGACAACACCAACCCCGAAGGCATCACCGGCACCCTCAAGCAGGCCGTCCAGGGCGCCGACGTCTTCATCGGCGTCTCCGCCCCCAACGTCCTCGACGGCGACGACGTCGCCGCCATGGCCGACGGCGCCATCGTCTTCGCACTGGCCAACCCCGACCCCGAGGTCGACCCCGCCATCGCCCGCCGCACCGCCGCCGTCGTCGCCACCGGCCGCTCCGACTTCCCCAACCAGATCAACAACGTCCTGGTCTTCCCCGGCGTCTTCCGCGGCCTGCTCGACGCCCAGTCCCGCACCGTGAACACCGACATGATGCTCGCCGCCGCCCGCGCCCTCGCCGACGTCGTCGCCGGCGAAGAACTCAACGCCAACTACATCATCCCCAGCGTCTTCAACGACAAGGTCGCCGGGGCGGTCGCGGGCGCGGTCCGGGAGGCCGCCAAGGCGGCCGGGGCGGCTGTGACGGCCACCACGACGATCTGAGCACGGCGCGTCGAGTGGCGCGACGCCACTTGGCCCCCCATAAGGTGTCGGGCAGACATCCGGCTGCAGAAATGCGGCTGCATCCGAGGCTGTGGCGCTGGCCGTGGCGCTTTCCGTGTGACTCTCCAGGGTGCCGGATTGGCTTTCCCGCCACTGGTGGGGGCAGGATGCGTAACCGGGCGCGAGGGTCTGGCAAACGGACCCGGGTCCGGGGACTGTCCGAGGGCCCTGGCAGCATCGGCTTCGATCTCACGCCTCATTGGCAAGAAGAACACGGGAGTACAACATGAACCGCAGTGAGCTGGTGGCCGCAGTGGCCGACCGCGCCGAGGTGACCCGCAAGGACGCCGACGCCGTTCTGGCTGCTTTCGCCGAGACCGTCGGCGAGATCGTCGCGAAGGGCGACGAGAAGGTCACCATCCCCGGCTTCCTGACCTTCGAGCGCACGCACCGTGCCGCTCGGACCGCGCGCAACCCGCAGACGGGCGAGCCGATCCAGATCGCTGCCGGTTACAGCGTGAAGGTCTCCGCGGGCTCCAAGCTCAAGGAAGCCGCGAAGGGCAAGTAAACCTTCAGCAGGAAGGGCGGCCACCCCACCGGGGTGGCCGCCCTTTCGGCGTAAACGGCCCGTGAACGGCCCGTGAACCCCCTAACGCGCCGTCAGGGTGCCCCGGGCCCAACGGCCCCCGCCCCGACGCCGTGGCGCCCCGTCAGAGCGCCCGACCGCAAACAGCTCGGCCACAAACAGACGGACGGGCTGCTGTTGCAGCCCGTCCGGCGTTTGAGGACACCGCGCGTCAGCGCGGTCCGGGGGTGCGAGGGGGCGGAGCCCCGCTCGGAAGCGGTGAAGGGGCGGGGCTGGGGCTCAGCCCTGCGCAGCAGGCTCCGCCGCGCCCGGCAGTTCCACGTTGGCGCCCAGATCGCGCAGCTTCTGCATGAAGTTCTCGTAGCCGCGGTTGATCAGGTCGATGCCGTGCACCCGCGACGTCCCCTGCGCCGCCAGCGCAGCGATGAGGTACGAGAAGCCGCCGCGCAGGTCGGGGATGACCAGGTCGGCGCCCTGCAGCTTCGTCGGGCCGGAGACGACCGCCGAGTGCAGGAAGTTGCGCTGGCCGAAGCGGCAGGCCGAGCCGCCCAGGCACTCGCGGTACAGCTGGATGTGCGCGCCCATCTGGTTCAGCGCCGACGTGAAGCCCAGGCGGGACTCGTAGACCGTCTCGTGGACGATCGACAGGCCGCTGGCCTGCGTCAGGGCGACGACCAGCGGCTGCTGCCAGTCGGTCTGGAAGCCGGGGTGGACGTCCGTCTCCAGCGCTATGGCCTTGAGCGAGCCGCCCGGGTGCCAGAAGCGGATGCCGTCGTCGTCGATCTCGAAGGCGCCGCCGACCTTGCGGTAGGTGTTGAGGAAGGTCATCATCTCGCGCTGGCTGGCGCCGCGGACGTAGATGTTGCCCTCGGTGGCCAGGGCGGCCGAGGCCCAGGAGGCGGACTCCAGGCGGTCGGGCAGGGCGCGGTGGTTGTAGCCGCCGAGCGTGTCGACACCGGTGATGCGGATGGTGCGGTCGGTGTCCATGGCGATGATCGCGCCCATCTTCTGCAGCACGCAGATGAGGTCCTCGATCTCCGGTTCGACCGCCGCGTTGGACAGCTCGGTGACGCCCTCGGCGAGCACGGCCGTCAGCAGCACCTGCTCGGTCGCGCCGACCGAGGGGTACGGCAGGCGGATCTTGCAGCCGCGCAGTCGCTGCGGGGCCTCCAGGTACTGGCCGCCCTCGCGCTTCTCGATGGTCGCGCCGAACTGGCGCAGCACCTCGAAGTGGAAGTCGATCGGCCGGCCGCCGATGTCGCAGCCGCCCAGGCCGGGGATGAAGGCGTGGCCGAGGCGGTGCAGCAGCGGGCCGCAGAAGAGGATCGGGATGCGCGAGGAGCCGGCGTGCGCGTCGATGTCCGCGACGTTGGCGCTCTCCACGTAGGTCGGGTCCATGACCAGCTCGCCGGGCTCGTCGCCCGGGCGGACGGTCACGCCGTGCAGCTGCAGCAGGCCGCGCACCACGCGCACGTCGCGGATGTCGGGGACGTTGCGCAGCCGGGACGGCCCGGTGCCGAGCAGGGCGGCGACCATGGCCTTGGGCACGAGGTTCTTGGCGCCGCGGACGCGGATCTCTCCCTCGAGCGGGGTACCGCCGTGGACAAGCAGGACATCGTCAGGGCCGGTCATGGATCTCGCGTTCCTGGAGTTGGGCAAGGGGCAAGAAGAAAGGGTAATGCGACCGCGGGGCCCTTCTGCCGCCCCGCAGGGGGTGCGGGAACGTCATGGGTTTGTCACAACACGCTCCGTTAATGGAACGGTCGCTACCGGTTATCACGCCGCCGTCGCGGCCGCGCCGCTACGGGCGGTATGACCCCTTACGGGCGCTGCGCGCACTCGCAAGACGCTCCCTGGCCCTTCCGGGTTCCCCGGCTGCGGCACCGGCATTCCGGCCTCCGCGGCCCGCCGCGGTGCCCCGGAGCGCCGCAGGGCTGCTCTCGTACGCCCCCGCCCGCCCCTGCCGGGCGGGCCACCGCACTCCCCACACCGGCCCGAAATGCGGGATCATGTCGCCATGACCGAGGTGTCCTCGCTCACAGGGCGACTGCTCGTGGCGACGCCGGCCCTGGCCGACCCGAACTTCGACCGGGCCGTGGTCCTGCTGCTCGACCACGACGCGGAGGGCTCCCTGGGCGTGATCCTCAACCGGCCGACCCCCATCGGCGTCGGCGACATCCTCCAGTCCTGGGCGGCGCTCGCCGGGGAGCCGGGCGTCGTCTTCCAGGGCGGGCCGGTCTCGCTGGACTCGGCCCTCGGCGTGGCCGTGGTGCCGGGCGAGGCCCACGGGGAGGGCGCCGGGGCCGGCGCCGCGCCCGGACCGCTGGGCTGGCGCCGGGTGCACGGGGCGATCGGCCTGGTCGACCTGGAGGCCCCGCCGGAGCTGCTGGCCAGGGAGGTGGGCTCGCTGCGGATCTTCGCGGGCTACTCGGGCTGGGGCCCGGGCCAGCTGGAGGAGGAGCTGGTCGAGGGCGCCTGGTACGTGGTGGAGTCCGAGCCCGGCGACGTCTCCTCGCCCGACCCGCAGCGGCTGTGGCGGGCCGTCCTGCGCCGCCAGCGCAACGAACTGGCGATGGTCGCCACCTATCCGGACGACCCGAGCCTCAACTGACCCGGCTCCGCCCCAGTACCCTTGGAGACCATGAGCACTCTCGAGCCCGAGCGCGGAGCAGGTACCGGCACCCTCGTAGAGCCGACACCGCAGGTGTCGCACGGCGACGGCGACCACGAGCGCTTCGCCCACTACGTCCAGAAGGACAAGATCATGGAGAGCGCGCTCTCCGGCTCCCCGGTCGTCGCCCTGTGCGGCAAGGTCTGGGTGCCCGGGCGCGACCCCAAGAAGTACCCGGTGTGCCCGATGTGCAAGGAGATCTTCGACGGCATGGGCGCCGGCGGCGACGACAAGGGTGGCAAGGGCGGCAAGGGCGACAAGTAGTCCCCTCCCGGCCCGCCTCGGCTCTGCCACGGCTCCCGGGACGCACCGGCAGGTGCGTCCCGGGAGCCGTGCGTGCACCACGGGGCGTGCATACGACGGCCTCGGGCTGTCGATGATCGGGGCATGACCGATCTCGACGCCGCCCACTCGTTGATTCCCGCGCCGCGGTCCGTCCGGGAGGTGCCGCCCGCGGGCCTGTACGTGCTCGACGAGGACACCCTCCTCGAAGCGCGGCCCGGCACCGAGGGCACCGCCCGCTGGCTGCGCGCGACGGTCGGGGCCGCCACCGGCCTGCCCCTCGCCCCGGGCGACGACGACGACAACCGCATCGTCCTCGCCGTCGACCCCGCCGTGGAGCGCGAGCTCGGCCCGGAGGGCTACCGGATCGTCGTCGACGGCTACGCCGTGCGCCTCGACGGCGGCAGCCCGGCCGGCGTCTTCTGGGCGGCCCAGACCCTGCGCCAGTTGCTCGGACCGGAGGCGTTCCGGCGTGCGCCGGTGACGGGCAGGCGGGAGTGGCACGTGCCCTGCGTCGTCGTCGAGGACGCACCCCGCTTCGCCTGGCGCGGCGTCCTGCTCGACGTCGCGCGGCACTTCATGCCCAAGGACGGCGTGCTGCGCTATGTCGACCTGCTGGCCGCCCACAAGCTCAACGTCCTGCACCTGCACCTGACGGACGACCAGGGCTGGCGCCTGCAGATCGACGCCCACCCCCGGCTGACCGAGGTCGGCGCCTGGCGCGCGCGGACCAAGCTCGGGCACCGCGCCTCACCGCTGTGGGACGAGCGGCCGCACGGCGGTCACTACACCAAGGACGACGTGCGCGAGATCGTCGCCTACGCCGCCGAGCGGCACGTCACGGTCGTTCCCGAGATCGACCTGCCCGGTCACTCGCAGGCCGCGATCGCCGCCTACCCCGAGCTGGGCAACACCGACGTCGTCGACACCGCCGCCCTCGGGGTCTGGGACACCTGGGGCGTCAACCCCAACGTGCTCGCGCCCACCGACCGCGTCCTCGCCTTCTACGAGGACGTCCTGACGGAGGTGCTCGACCTGTTCCCGTCGCCGTTCGTGCACATCGGCGGCGACGAGTGCCCCAAGGACCAGTGGCGCGCCTCGCCGGCCGCGCAGGCGCGGATGGCGGCGGAGGGGCTGGCGGACGAGGCGGAGCTGCAGAGCTGGTTCATCCGCCACTTCGACCGCTGGCTCGCCCGGCGCGGCCGCCGCCTCGTCGGCTGGGACGAGATCCTCGAAGGCGAGGCGACGAAAACCGGCCTGGCCGACGGCGCCGTCGTCTCCTCCTGGCGCGGGTACGCCGGCGGGGTCGCCGCCGCCCGGGCCGGGCACGACGTCGTCATGTGCCCCGAGCAGCACGTCTACCTCGACCACCGGCAGGCTCCCGGCCCCGAGGAGCCGGTGCCCATCGGCTACGTGCGCACCCTGGAGGACGTCCACCGGTTCGAGCCCGTACCGCCCGCGCTGACCGGCGAGGAGGCGCGCCGGGTGCTGGGGGCGCAGGCCAACCTGTGGACCGAGGTGATGGAGAACCAGCAGCGCGTCGACTACCAGGCGTTCCCGCGCCTGGCCGCCTTCGCCGAGACCGTCTGGTCCGTGCTGCCCGCGCCCGCGGAGCGCGACTTCGCCGGGTTCGAACGCCGCATGGCCGCCCACTATCCCCGGCTGGACGCCCTCGGCGTCGAGTACCGGCCGCCCGCCGGCCCCCGCCCCTGGCAGCGCCGGCCCGGCGTGCTCGGACGCCCGATCGAGGGTGCGCCCCCGATCGTGTGAGCCCGGCGGGAAGCTGACGAACCGTACGGTGGCTCCTGGCACGGTGGTCCTTCGCACACCACCGTAAGTCGCACAAGGGTTCCGAAGCATGGCATTAAGCGGGCAATCGGGCCCACCATGACCAAATCGGCCATCCGGCCCGGGGTGGAGCCGGTCGCCGCATACGGACCTTTTGCGTAAGTGGGTGTGTTCCGGTGGTTCGCGGACCCTCACGACGACGGACCCGGAAGATGTGCCACAGTTTCCACGTCCGGGCCGACAGCACGTACCGTACGGCGAGACCTGGCGGAACAGTCGGAACCACCGGGACCACCGGGGAAGGGGCAGCTGGGTTGACCACGCACGCACCACAGGCGGCGCACACCGTGACGTTGCCGGCCTCGCTCGACGAAGCCGTGGCAGCGCTGGCCGCCATGCCCACAGCCGTGCCCGTCGCCGGGGGCACCGACCTGATGGCCGCCGTCAACGCCGGCCTGCTGCGCCCCGCCGGCCTCGTCGGCCTCGGCCGTATCAACGAGATCCGCGGCTGGCAGTACCAGGACGGCGCCGCCCTGCTCGGTGCCGGACTCACCCACGCCCGCATGGGACGGCCCGACTTCGCCGCCCTCATGCCCGCCCTCGCCGCCGCCGCCCGCACCGCCGGACCGCCCCAGATCCGCAACGCCGGCACCCTCGGCGGCAACATCGCCTCCGCCGCCCCGACCGGCGACTGCCTGCCCGTCCTCGCCGCCCTGGAGGCATCCCTCGTCATCGCCGGCCCCGGCGGCGCGCGCCGGGAGGTCCCCGTCGGCCGCCTCCTGGCCGGCCTCGACATGCTCCGCCCCGGCGAGCTGATCGGGTACGTCCGCGTGCCCCTGCTGCACGCCCCGCAGACCTTCCTCAAGGCCACCGGCCGCACCGGCCCCGGCCGCGCCACGGCCTCCGTGGCCGTCGTCCTCGACCCGGCGCGGCGCAGCGTGCGCTGCGCGGTCGGCGCCGTGGCGCCCATGCCGCTGCGCCCGTTCGACGCCGAGCGCTGGGTGTCCTCGATCGTCGACTGGGACGGCGAACGCGCCCTCGCCCCCGACGTGCTGGCCGCCTTCGGCGAGTACGTCGCCGCCGCCTGCATCCCCGATCCGACACCCGCGCCGGACGCCCTGACCGACCACGGGGCGGCCGCGCCCGGTACCCTGCCGCCGGCCGTGCTGCACCTGCGTCGTACGGTGGCGACCCTGGCCCGCCGAGCACTGGGGAGGGCACTCGCGTGAGTGACGAACAGCAGCACCACACCGCCGCGCCCGGCGCGGGCACCTGGCAGCCCATCCCGCAGGGCGCCGGCCTCGACGCCGAGGGCACCACCTTCGTACAGCTCCCGCCCGAGCTGCTCGCCCACCCGGGCCCGGGCGCCACCGACTCCTGGGACCCGCTCACCGCGCCCGGCACGGGCTACACCCCGCCGCCGGCCGACACCGGTCACTGGCAGACGGCGTACGAGCCGGCCGTCGCCCCGGCGCCGGCTGCTCCTGCCGCTCCTGCTGCTCCCGCCGCTCCCGCCGGGGAGGGGCTCGACGACACGCAGCAGTGGGCCATGCCCTTCGCCACCGGCGACGAGCCCGCGCACGAGCCCGCGCACGCCCATGACGCGCACGCCACGGGGGAGTGGACGGTTCCGGCCGCCGGGGACGACTCCGTGGAGGAGTCCGGCGAGTACGCGCTGCGCGACGCGGCAGGCCCCCGCCCGCCGGCGTACGACGCCGGCACCGTCACCGATGCGGGCGATCACGGCCTGCAGGAGTGGACGCCTACTCCTGCCGAGAACGCGGCCGTCGACGTGACGGAACCGGTGGAGGAGCCGGCGGAGGAGCCGGTTGCTCCCGCGGCAGCCGCGGAAGAGGAGGCGGCCGCAGCCGACCACGCGGACACCCCCGACCGCCCGGTCGAGCCCGCCGACGCCGCCGACTATGCAGCCGCCGACTACGCCGCCGCGGACTACACCAGCGACTACACCGGCGACTACGACACCGCCTACGCCGAGCCCGGACCGGCCGCCGAGGCGCACCCCCACAACGAACACCCCTGCGCCTCCTACGTCCTGCGCGTCAACGGCACCGACCGGCCCGTGACCGGCGCCTGGATCGGCGAGTCGCTGCTGTACGTGCTGCGCGAGCGCCTCGGCCTCGCCGGCGCCAAGGACGGCTGCTCGCAGGGCGAGTGCGGGGCCTGCTCCGTCCAGGTCGACGGCCGCCTCGTGGCCTCCTGCCTCGTGCCCGCCGCGACCACCGCCGGCTCCGAGATCCGCACCGTCGAGGGCCTGGCCGAGCACGGCCGGCCCTCCGACGTGCAGCGCGCCCTCGTCGACTGCGGCGCCGTCCAGTGCGGCTTCTGCGTACCGGGCATGGCCATGACCGTGCACGACCTGCTGGAGGGCAACCACGCCCCCAGCGACCTGGAGACCCGCCAGGCCCTGTGCGGCAACCTGTGCCGCTGCTCCGGCTACCAGGGCGTCCTCGCCGCCGTCCGCCAGGTCGCCGAGGAGCGCGCCGAAGCGGCCGCGGCCCTGGCCGAGGCCCAGGAACAGCAGGAGGGCGGCCAGGGCGACGGCACGGCCCGCATCCCGCACCAGGCGGCCCCGTACGGCGACGACGGCACCGGCAGCGGCTTCGGAAAGGCGACGGCATGACGGCAATGGGCGGCACGTCCGGCAGGGGCGGGGCGGGTGGAGCTGCGGGCACGCCGGGCCTGGACGACCCCGGGTCCGTCGCCACGGCCTTCGCCCTGCCCGTCACGACCCCGCCACCCCGGCTGCGCGGCATCGGCGTCTCCCTGCCGGCGACCGACGCCCCCGCCAAGACGCAGGGCACCTTCCCCTACGCCGCCGACCTGTGGGCCGAGGGCCTGCTGTGGGCCGCCGTCCTGCGCTCCCCGCACCCCCACGCCCGCATCGTCTCGATCGACACCACCGCCGCCGCCGCGATGCCGGGCGTACGCGCCGTGGTCACCCACGCCGACGTGCCCGGCCGGGGCCCGCACGGCCACCGCACCGCCGACCGGCCCGTCTTCGCCTCCGACGTGGTGCGCCACCACGGCGAGCCCCTCGCCGCCGTGGCCGCCGACCACCCCGACACCGCGCGCCTCGCCGCGGCCGCCATCGCCGTCGAGTACGAGCTGCTGGAACCGGTCACCGACCCCGAGCAGGCCTTCGCCGCCGAACCCCTGCACCCCGACGGCAACCTCGTGCGCCACATCCCGCTGAGCTTCGGCGACCCCGAGGTCGTCGGCGAGGTGATCGTCGAGGGGCTGTACCGCATCGGGCGCCAGGACCCCGCGCCCATCGGCGCCGAGGCCGCCCTCGCCGTCCCCCGCCCCGACGGCGGCGTCGAGATCTACACCGCCTCCACCGACCCGCACGCCGACCGCGACCTCGTCGCCGCCCGCCTCGGCCTGGAACCCGAGCGCGTCAAGGTCGTCGTCACCGGCGTCCCCGGCGCCATGGGCGACCGCGAGGACCCCGGCACCCAGCTCGCCCTCGGCCTGCTCGCCCTGCGCACCGGCCACCCGGTCAAGCTCGTCGCCACCCGCGAGGAGTCCTTCCTCAGCCACCCCCACCGGCACCCCACCCTGCTGCGCTACCGCCACCACGCCGACGCCGAGGGCCGGCTGCTGAAGGTCGAGGCGCAGATCCTCATGGACGCCGGCGCCTACGCCGACTCCTCCTCCGAGGCGCTCGCCGCCGCCGTCGCCTTCGCCTGCGGCCCCTACGTCGTCCCCAACGCCTTCGTCGAGGGCTGGGCCGTGCGCACCAACAACCCGCCCTCCGGCCACGTGCGCGGCGAGGGCGCCCTGCAGGTGTGCGCCGCCTACGAGGGCCAGATGGACAAGCTCGCCGCCCAGCTCGGCCTCGACCCCGCCGAGGTGCGCATGCGCAACGTCCTGGCCACCGGCGACCTGCTGCCCACCGGCCAGACCGTCACCTGCCCGGCCCCCGTCGCCGAACTCCTGCGCGCCGTCCGCGACTACCCCCTCCCGCCGCTCCCCGTCGACGACCCCTCCGGCACCGAGGACCACTGGCTGCTGCCCGGCGGCCCCGACGGCGCCGGCGAACCGGGCGCGGTACGGCGTGGCGTCGGTTACGGCGTGGGCATGGTCCACATGCTCGGCGCCGAGGGCGCCGACGAGGTCTCCACCGCCACCGTCAAGGTCACCGGCTCGGTGGCCACGGTCATCTGCGCCGCCGTCGAGACCGGGCAGGGCTTCACCACCCTCGCCCGGCAGATCGTGCAGGACGTCCTCGGCATCGACGAGGTCCACGTCGCCCCCGTCGACACCGACCAGCCCCCCTCCGGCCCCGCCGGCCACGGCCGCCACACCTGGGTCTCCGGCGGCGCCGTCGAACGCGCCGCCCGCATGGTGCGCACCCAGCTCCTGCAGCCGCTGGCCCACCAGTTCGGCATGTCGACCGAGCTGCTCACCATCGCCGACGGCAAGATCACCTCGTACGACGGCGTGCTCAGCACCAGCGTCGACGAGGCCCTCGCCGGCAAGGAACTCTGGGCCACCGCCCAGTGCCGCCCCCACCCCACCGAACCGCTCGACGCCACCGGCCAGGGCGACGCCTTCGTGGGCATGGCCTTCTGCGCGGTACGCGCCGTCGTCGACGTCGACGTCGAACTCGGCACCGTACGCGTGGTGGAGATGGCCGTCGCCCAGGACGTCGGCCGCATCCTCAACCCCGCCCAGGCCCGGGCCCGCATCGAAGCCGGCGTGACCCAGGGCATCGGCGCCGCCCTCACCGAGAACCTCCGCACCACCGCCGGCCACGTCCGCCGCCCCGACCTCACCTCGTACGCCCTGCCGACGTCACTGGACACCCCCGACATCCACGTGGTGAAGCTCGTCGAGGAACGCGACGTGGTCGCCCCCTTCGGCGCCAAGGCCATCAGCGCGGTCCCGGTCGTCACCTCCCCGGCGGCCATCGCCTCGGCAGTCCGCGCCGCCACCGGCCGCCCGATCAACCGCCTGCCGATCCGCCCCCAAACGGCGACGGTGAACTGAGTACGCGTACTCAGGAACGGTGTCGGTGCCCCTTAGTAACCTGTCCGGGCCGTAGGAGTCACGGACACAAGGGGACGGGGAACAGGCGTGGGCGCGGGGTCGGCAGCACGACTGCAGGCGGAACTGGATTCCCTCAAAACCTTCAAGGGACAGGTGGACGACCTCCTCACCACCCTCCACGAAGGCGACGCCGCCCCCGCCCGCATCACCGACGCCCGCCTGGGCGCCGGCCACCTGGGCGTGAACTTCACGGAGGTCACCACACTCCACCAGGCCTACAACCAGGTCCACACCCAGCTGGAGACGCTGTCCCACCTCCTGTCCGACCAGATCGAAGCCCTGAGCACGGCGGTCCAGGGTGCCCGCATCGGCTACGAAAACGTCGACGCCGACCTCCGCGACCGCATGTGGGCCATCCAGCGCCGCACCGAACAGCTCTACAACCGCCCCCTGGACCCGAACGCCACCCCGGCAGCCCCCGCCAAGAGCGGCAGCGACGAAGGAGCCATCTGATGACGACTCCGATCGGCCCGGTGATCAACCAGCCGGTGAGCGGCCTGTTCACGACGTCGGACTTCGAGTCCAAGACGCACGAGGAACTGCGCGCGATGGTGGCGAACGCGCAACCTGGGAAGGCCAGTCATCTCAGTGCCAAGCTCGCCACTGTGGCGGATGCACTTGGCAAGATGGGCGATGCGCTCAAGCAACGTGCACAGCACGTCAGCTGGGAGGGCGCAGGCGGCGATGCCTTTCGCCTCTGTGTGTCCGATACGGCAAATTTCACGTTGCACCTTGGCGCATATGCCAAGACGGCCAGTACATGGCTCGGCCACGCGGCTGAGACCTTGAGTCACGTGCAGTCGGCGATGCCTCAGGTTTCGGCTACCGACAAGACCATGCTCGCTTCCTACCAGCAGAATCACCCGGGCCAGGTCGGCTCCGTCCCACAGCCTCTGCTCTCCGACCAGAATGCCGGCCTGCAACAGCAACAGGGACCGACGCAGCAGCAGGCGTACGCCGCTCAACAGCGCATGGAGAAGGACCGCCTCGAGGCAGCCCGCCTGATGCGTCAGCTGGCCGAGTCGTACGCATGGTCGACGCACAACATGCAGGAGGCTCCGCTGCCCAGGCTCAAGCCGATCGACCCCCGCGTCATGCCACCGAGTTACCGCCGAGACTTCGAGTACATTCCCGCACCTGAAAATGCAAAGCGCTCTGTCGGTGGCAGCAGCAGCGCTAGCCTGTCGAATCCATCCGGCGAAGGAGTGTCCCATGTGGCAGCTGCACCTGGCGTTGCATCCACCGGGCATCCGGGTGGTAGTTACACAACCGCCAGGTCATCTCACGAGTCGAGCATGCCGTCGTCCCATGTCAGGGTTGACGGGGTTCTGGCAGTGCCGCAGACACCCTCAGTTTTGCCAGCCGTAGAGGCTCCGAGCCGCTCCGACTCGATCAGTGTGCCCAGCCAGATCCCGACGCCAGCGCCGTCACGTGTTCCAGCGATGCCGCCGACTGGCCGTGATGGGACGGCCATTGCCAAGCCCGTACTGGGCTCTCGGGTACCTGATGCACGAACGGTTGCCTTGCCGGAGCGCGGTGGCGGCAGTGGTCTTGTTCGCCCTCCTGGCCTGGCGGTGCCGCGCGACGGAGTCCTCGGCGGACGACAGGTGCCTCGGCTGCCGGGCCAGTCGCAGCTGCCGCCCATGGGAGGCGCGACTGTGGGGGGCGAGGCGGGTTCGGGCCGAATCCCGTCAGCTGCCCAAGCGGGACAGATGCCCGCAGGGCAGGGAGTCGTTCCTGGCGTGGCGTCCGGGGGGCCTGCCGGTCGAGCTGGAGCCGGCACAACTACCGGACGACGACTGGCAAGCGAACCGGGAGGAGTCGTCGGTGGCCAACCCCGACGGCGTGCCGGAGTCAACGGTGAGGGTCCGTTCACCGCAGGTGGCACAGGGTTGGTGCGCAGTGCGGGCGAGCGTAGTTCGTCTCCATCCCGTTCCGGACAGAGGGGGCAACGTCCCGACTACCTGGTTGAGGATGAAGACACCTGGGCACTGGGCAATCGTCGAGTGGTCCCGCCGGTCATCGGCTGATCTCGAGGCAGGACCAAAAGGTATGAATTCGAAGATCACAGCAGTTCGATGGAAAAGCGGAGCATGCACTGTCGCTGCGTTCCTCTCCCTCGCTGTGACCGCGGCACCAGCGCATGCTGACCCGATTCGCTCGCAGCAGTGGCACTTGGATGCAATGCAGGCAGAGGAGATGTGGAAGGTATCGACCGGCACCGGAGTCACGGTCGCAGTCATTGACAGCGGTGTCGACCCGACCCTTCCTGACTTGCAGGGGCAGGTTCTTGCAGGTAAGGACTTCTCCGGAATTGACGAGGCGATGCCCCCGGACTACTACGGTCACGGCACGGGCATGGCAGTTCTCATTGCCGGGACCGGCAGGAGTGAGGGTGGGCAAGGAAGTTTCGGCCTTGCCCCCGGTGCCAAAATCCTGCCCCTGAGGGTTGCCGGTGATCACGCGCCTCGTACCAAGCTGCTCCCTGGAGCGACCATAGCTCGCGCCATCCGGTATGCAGCCGAGTCCGATGCAAAGGTCATCAACATTTCCATGGGCGCCCCGGCCGAAGATCCGGAGCAGGCCAAGGCCGTCGAATACGCTATCGCCAAAGGGAAGCTGATCTTTGCTTCGGCCGGCAACAACGGGGCTAAGGGCAATGAGGTGGAATACCCGGCAGCCTATCCAGGCGTGGTAGGCGTGGCCGCCGTGGACCAGAGCATCAAAGCAACGACAGAATCAGAACACGGGCCGCAGGTAGACCTTGCGGCCCCGGGCGAGAACATGGTGGCTGCATGCCTCGGCGGCACCGGCGTATGCCGCTCCCACGGCACGAGCGACGCCACCGCCCTCGCTTCCGCCTCCGCCGCCCTCGTCTGGTCCGCCCACCCCGACTGGACCGCCAACCAAGTCCTGCGCGTCCTCATCAACACCGCCGGCGGCCCCAAGAGCGGCGAGAAGCGCAGTGACAGCATCGGCTACGGCGTGGTCCGCCCTCGCGTCGCCCTGCAGAACCCCGGCGACCCGGGCCCCCCGGACGTGAGCCCTCTTCCGGAGCTCGCAGCCGCCAAATCCTCGGCGTCCGGCGCCAGTCCGGTCAGCACGCATGACGGCGACGGCCTGCTGTCCGAGCGCAACGTCATCGCTGCGGGCGTCTGCATCGTTGTCGCGGCAGTTGCCGCGACGACCGTGCTGATGGTCCGACGGCGTCGAGCGCTTTCCTGACCAACCTTCCCCTTTGTCCCTCACTCAGAGGCATTGATGACGCACGCCCCCATCGAGGAATCGCCCATGGAGTCGCGAATAACCCTGGCCTCCGCCGGCCCTGCCGGTGGAGGCAGCGGTACCCACAAGGCCAGTGTTCATCCCTGGACAACCGCGGGCGGCGTCGCCGACGAGCTGCACGAGGGTATGGACGCCGCCATCAGGGACCTGGGCCACGCCCACGACGGAATCAAGTCCGGCACTGCCGGCTTCGCGAGTGCAGCAGCCCTCGCCACCATCCTGGCCACCTGGGAGACACGGCTGAGTGCCGTACGGGCCGAGTGCAAGTACCTCGGTGGTGCCCTGAGGAAGACAGGTGTCGGTTACGGGGAGAACGAAGCAGCGGTGAAGTCGTCGCTCGAGTCGGTCAAGTCCAAGATCGATGAATACTCGAAGGGACGCTGACCCGCTGTGGTGACCATCGACGAGCTGAAGGACCTGGACGTCTCCAAGTTCACGAAGGCTGCTGAGAGCTGGAGTGCGGTCAGCAACCGGTCCAGTGCGGCACGAGGCCGCGTGGACCACGACATGCTGGCCACGCTGGACGCGACGCAGCAGGGGTTCGGGGCCGATGCAGCCAGGAGCAGGCTCGGCAGGCTCAGCAAGAACTACGAATACATCCATGCCGAGTGCGGCATGGTTCGTACCGCACTGACCGGCGTGGCCGAGGAGTTGGCCGCTCCGCAGCGCAAGCTGAAGCAGGCACTGGAAGACGCCGCCGCCCTGAAGTTCACCGTCAAGCCCGACGGCTCGGTGGAGTACCCCAAGAGTCCCTCCACCCCCGCGCCTCTCGTCCCCATCCCGGCCGCGCCCGGCGCCATGCCGTCCCTCCTCAAACCGGAGAGCACCCCGGACCCGAACCAGGCCAAGGCGCAGGACATCGCCAACCGCATCGGGACCGCCCTCAAGGAAGCAGCCGAGATCGACGCCCGCTACGCCAGGGTCCTGGCCAAGCTCACGGCTGACCCCGATCTGAACAAGACCGACGGGTCCGACGTCGCGCGGGACTTCAGGGATCTCCGCGCCGCCGCCGGGAAGCACTTCTCGGACTCGGCGATCCCGAAGAACAAATCGCCCAAGGAAAATGCCGCTTGGTGGAAGCGCCTGAGCCAGGCCGAGCGTGATGAGTACATGGCGCTCTACCCTGACCGTATCGGTGCGCTGGACGGGGTGCCCGCAGCCGTTCGGGACAACGCGAACCGTGACTACCTTCCCATTCTCATGGGGCGGCTCGAAGGGCAGGACGATGACAAGTCCAGAACTCAGCTCGAGGGGTTGAAGGTGATTGACGAGAAACTGAGATCCGGATCCCGTCCGCCCATGTTCCTCCTTGGTGTCAGTGATTCCGGAAATGGTCGCGCCATCGTTTCCTACGGAGACCCCGATGCAGCCAAGAATGTATCGGTTTATGTCCCGGGGCTGGGGACGAAGCTCGACAAGGATTTCGCTGACGGCGGCTTGGAGAGAGCCCAGCAGACCGCCCTCGAAGCGCAGAAGTTCGACCGCTCGAGCGCTTCCGTGGTTTGGCTCGGCTATGACGCTCCGCTCATGGGTGTGGATCAGGGGCTTGACAATCTGGATGTAGCCGACAAGGCGAAGGCGAAGAGGGGGGCTGTCGATTACGATCACTTCCTTGAGGCTGTCCACGTCACTAACCAGAACAAGGACCCGCATGTAACGGCGATCGGCCACTCCTACGGCTCTCTGACCGTCGGCATGTCCTCTCAACGCCCCGGCGGCGTTCCGGCAGATGACGTCATTCTTTTGGGGAGCCCTGGCGCCGGGGTCAAAAAGGCGGCGGACCTCGGGGTCGGTGCCGACCACGTATTTGTTGGCGCAGCAGAGAACGACCCCGTGTCAAAGCTGCCGTCCAAGACGGATGCAGCTGCGAGCCTGGCCGGCGAGTTGATATTTGGACCCGTGGGTGGAGTGGCTGCCCATGAGGTTGCGGGCCTGCTCGGGGAGGACGACGAGAACTGGTTCGGTACGGACCCTGCCAGTGAGGCCTTCGGCGCACGGCGATTCAAGGTTGCTGACGGCCCCCTTCCTCTTGTGGAAAAGGGTTTCATGCCGGCTCACTCCGGATATTTTGACCCTGAGAGGGATCCTGAATCTGCGCGGAACATCGGCCTCATAGTTTCGGGTCACTCGAACCAAATAACACCGGAGAAGCGTCGATGAGATCGCGTATGCCGGCGCTCGTGCTGGGTATCCTGATGTTGACCGGGTGCAGTCTCGTCAATCCTGGGAATGACGGAAAGAGGAGTGGTGAGATGAACATGCAGCAGGGCGCTGAACGGGCGGATGAGATACTCGACGCCACGTTTGCCGCCATCGTTCCCTCGGTTGAGTGGACGCACCGGGAGTCGACTCATGGCGGATGCGGTCGTTCGTCTCTTGGATCGGTGACGCGGCGTCGCGCGGTTATGACGGTCATATCCGAGGGGAGGCGTGGAAGCTTCCTCGGGGTGGTCGAGCGACACTGGAAGAAGCAGGGGTTCAGCATCACCGGAACGGCTGCCGGTGGCGAGTTCCCGGCCATCTTCGCCTCTACGCCCGACAAGTTCCGGATGAGTCTGGAGTTCGGGGCCAAGGGGCAGGCATTCTTCGACGTGGTCACGCCGTGCCTCGACAAGTCGGAAGTGCACCCCCCGAGGACTCCTGCGAACGGGTCGAACTATGCAGGGAGTGAAGTTCCGTACCCGGACAAGCATTCCGACTTCTGGTCTGCCACAGGATGACGCGCCGTCTTCAGGACAAGTGGCGGGGCACCAGATACCCCGACGGCGACGTCGTGCCGCTCTCCGTCCCGGAGGTGCGGGACGCGCTCGTAATCTGGATCCGACTGCTCCGGCGGTCAGTCGGTTCGGCCGTCCGCCGCCTGCCGGTCGCGCCGTAGTGCCAGGCGCGCCAGTCCCCGTACCGGTCGTGCCAGTGCCACCGTCAGTCCCGCCAGGGGCAGTACCAGCAGCAGGCTCTGGATCAGGGCCGAGGCCAGGGCCAGGGCCTGGTTGCCGGGTGTGGTGTGGGCTGTCGTCATCAGCCAGGAGATGTGCTGCCAGTCGGCGACCAGCAGCTCCGGGAGGTTGATGAGCACCATGCCCAGTTGCAGGACGATTGCCGGGATCAGGATCAGGACCCAGGCCGCCACCACGATCTGTGGGCCGCGTTTGAGGGCGGCGAGGCGGCCGTCCTCGTCGGGGCGTCGCAGGAGAACGCGCTTGAGGATGGGGGCGATGTATTTGAAGAGGTCGGGAATGCCGATCAGGTCCGCGACGATGTAGTAGCCGTCGAAGCGCAGGGTGGGCAGCAGCTGCTGGATCATTTCCAGGTGGACGGAGAGGATCGCCACCAGGAGCGGCTGGAAGCCGGTACAGGCGTAGGCGCCGAGCAGGCCCAGGACGAAGAGGGCGTTGAAGTGGACGCCGCCGAGGTCGGCGCGGATGCGGCCGGCGCGGCCGAGGCGGTACGAGTTGGTGATGTCGGTGTAGAAGGCCGGCCAGACGAGATAGATGCCGCAGCCCATGGCCCCGGGGCGTACGCCGCCGTAGCGGCATGCCGCGCCGTGGCCCATTTCGTGGAAGACGCACGACGCGATGGCCAGGAGGAGGACGAGCAGGACGCCGGCCGGGTCGGTGAGCGTGGTCTGCAGGGCGGCGCCGGTGTCCTGGGTCGTCCACAGCCAGGTTTCGCCGGCCACGAAGGCGGCGACGGCGAGGGCGACGAGCAGGGGGCGGAAGAGCCAGGCGAAGAGGCCGGAGAGGAACCAGGTGAGGTTTTCCGGCACCACCGCGATCCGGAAGCGGAAGGCGAGAAAGGGATCGCTCTTGGCCGTGGGCGGAGGCGGTGAGCCGTCGCTGTAGGTGGTGATGCCGAGTGGCGCGAGCTTCTTGTCCAGGAGGAAGGCGACGTGTTCCTCGGCGAATTCCCGCCCCGTCTCGTTGCTGAGGTCCGCGGCCACCTGGGCGGTGCTGGTGGTGCCTGCGGCGAGGGCCTTGGCGACCTGGTAGAGCAGCGGCGGCAGCCGGACGAGCTGTCCGTCGGGGCGGCAGACGAGCTGGGGTGGCTCGCGGTAGCCGGATCCCTCGAACTCGCCGACCAGTTCGGTGCCGGCGACCAGCGTGGGGGCGGAGGGCAGGGTCGTCATGGTCGGCTCTTCCCGGGATCCACGATGGGGGAGGGAAGGGCCGGCGGGAGCTCCCGGCCCTTCCCGGCGGCGGTCAGTGGCTGGAGATCGCCGCGGGCGTGCAGGTCACGTTGCTGGCCGGGTTCTCGGAGCCCAGGCCGAGGCTGCCGAACAGGCCCGGGGTTCCCTGGCGGTCGATGGACTGGCAGGACGAGAGGATCGTGGTGCCGTGGTCGTGCGGTACGGGGGCGAACACCCCGCCGCCCGAGGCCGCCGAGGAGCTGGCGCCGGACGCGGCGCCCGCGCCCGTACCGTCACCCGGTCCGGCCGCGAGGCGTCCGAACGGGCTGGCGACGATGCCCATGACCGTGCGCTCGGGGAGTACCTCTCCCGCCATGCCGGCGAGTTCCTCGAAGCTGACGGCGTTGTTCATTCCGTTCCCCTTTCTCTGGTTTCCGCACTCCGGTCACCCGGTACGCTGGCACGGCGTACCGGGCAGTTCGTCCTCGCGCGAGGTCCGCTTCCGCTGTGCATGTCCGTCGGGAATCGCACGAGAACGAGTTCTGGGGTTCCCTGGCAGGGAGTGAAATGGATACGGGGCAGGCGGCCGGTGCAGTGAATCAGTGGGTCGAAATGGCCGCGGGAATGCAGGTGGTGGTGTAGCCGGGGTTGCTGGGGGCGAGCCCCAGGGCGACGAGGAGCGCCGGGCCGGCGGCGTTCTGCCGGTACTGGCAGGCGTAGGCGACCGTCGCACCGTGCTCGGTTCTGACCAGCGTCGGGTACACCGGCTGATCGCTGCCGCCGGCCACCGGTGCCACGCTCGACAGCGCGATGCGCGGGGGAAGTTCCTCACCCTGCAGCTGTTCGAGCTCGCCGAAGGTCACGGCGGGTCCCATCGCGTGCTCCCTCCCTCTGGGACGCCGCTGCACGGCTGCGGGCCGGGCGCCGACGTCCCTGCGTGAGGTTAGCGGCGAATAGGAAGACCCGACACGTCATCAATCCGCTGATCACCCGGTCGTGAGGAGGGGTGCCCCGGAAGGGTGGAATGGTGAATGTCCTCTGACGCGTGTGGCGAAAACCGTGTCAGGAGAGGAACGCGTGCCCGGTTCCGTATCGGCCCGCAGGGCCGCCGTACCCTACGCGGATGAGCAGGAGAGCGGCAGCGGCCCCCGTGGACGCGGAGCGGATGGTGGCGGAGGCGCGGAAGGCGTTCTTCGTCGTGGTGGGGTTGCTGGCGGTCGTGTGGGCCGTGCAGGTGGTCAACTGGGCGAGCGGGTACGAGCTGGCGCGGGAGTTCGCCGTGGTGCCCACTGAGGTGGGGCGGCTGCCGGACGTGCTCGTGGCGCCGTTGCTGCACTGGAGCTGGGCGCACATCGAGAGCAACTCGGGGCCGCTGTTCGTGTTCGCCTTTCTCGCCGCCTATCGCGGGGTGGCCCGGTTCCTGGGGCTGACGGTGCTGGTCGCCGTGGCGAGCGGGCTGACCGTGTGGTGTCTGGAGCGGGCGAATTCCGGAACCGTCGGCGCCAGCGGGCTGGTCTTCGGGTACTTCGGGTACGTGGTGGTGCGCGGCTTCGTCGACCGGCGGCTCGTCGACAGTCTCGTGGGCGTCGTCATGGGCGCCTCGTACGCCTATCTGCTCACTCTCGCCGTGCCGGGCACCCCGGGCATCAGCTGGCTCGGACACCTCGGTGGACTCGTGGGGGGCCTGCTCGGCGGGTGGGTCTTCCGGGACCGGCGCAGGGGCCGTGAGAAGGAGACGGAGCCCGCCGGCCATCCCCGGGCCGGTCTGCACCGGGAACTGCGTGATCTCGGGCTGCTGTAGGCAGAGGCCGTGACTGGAATCGAACCAGCGTAACTCGCTTTGCAGGCGAGCCCCTGAGCCACTCGGGCACACGGCCAATGTTCGTGAGACCACCGTAGGGGTGGCCCCGGGCGGCCTCAAGGGGTGGGGACGGGCTGTCACTTTGCGGACATGCGGCCGTCACAGTCCCAGCGGGGTGCGCAGGAAGTCGTCCACCAGGGGGCGGAAGAGGTCCGGTTCGTCGACCCACGGGTAGTGGCCGACGCCGTGCAGCGGGCGCAGGGTGCCGTGGTGGAAGGAGGCGGCGACCGCTTCGCCCGCGCGCATGCCCGTGACGGCGTCGAGGTCGCCGGTCACGACGAGGACGGGGACGGGCAGCTCGCGCAGGGCGTGCAGGATCTGCAGGCGCATGTCCTCGTCCACGCCCTGCCAGAAGCCGGCGCGGGGGACGGGGTTGAGCTGGTCGGGTTCGCCGGCGGCGTGGGCGCGCTGGGGGGCGTCCCAGCGGCCGTAGGCCATCGGGGCGGCGCGCAGCAGGAGGGAGCGGACCTCGGCGAGGTTGCCGGCGTCGGGCAGGGAGTGGACGGCGACGTAGGCGTCGACCCACCAGGGTTCGCCGGTGCGGGATTCGAAGATCTCCTCGGCGTCGGTCGGCAGTTCGCCCTGCAGGCGGGAGCCGGGGGTGACGAGCACCAGGTGGCTGAGGCGGTCGCCGTGTGCGGCCGCGTACGCCTGGGCGGTGGCGCAGGCGGCGTCGTGGGCGAGCAGGGCGAAGCGTTCCAGGCCGAGGTGGGCGCGCAGGGCCTCCAGGTCGCGGGCGAGGGCGGGGAAGGCGTACGCGGCCGGGTCGCCGGCCGGCGGGGAGGCGCCCGTGCCGCGGCTGTCGGGGACGACGAGGGTGTGGTGGGCGGCGAGGCCGCCGAGGTCGCCGAGGTAGGCGGCGTCGCGGCCGGGGCCGCCGGCCAGGCACAGCAGGGGCGGTCCGCCGGAGTCCTCGCCGAGGATCCGGTAGCTCAGCTCCGCCGAGTCGTATGAGGTGTAGTGCGGCATGGGTCCACCATGACGGATATGTCCAGCGATCCAGAAGCAACCCCCGAGTACCCCCGCGCCTGTCCCAAATTCCGCTTATGATTCCGGCGTGTTCGACTCGCGGCACATCAAGACCTTCCATACGGTGGTCACCGCCGGGTCCTACTCCGCCGCGGCCCGCGCCCTGGGCTACACCCAGCCCGCCGTCACCCAGCAGATGAAGGCCCTGGAACGCGCCGTGGGCACCCCGCTGTTCACCCGCGTCGGGCGGCGGATGCGGCTGACCGAGGCGGGTGAGGCGCTCGCCCGGCACGCCGGGATCATCCTGGAGAGCATTGCGGCCGCACAGCGGCAAATGAGCTCCCTGACCCGGCTGCGCGCCGGACGGGTCCGGGTGTGCGCCTTCCCCAGCGCCGGTGCGACCCTCGTCCCCGAGGCGCTGGCCCGCCTGAGCGCCGAGCACCCCGGCGTCCGCGTCGAGCTGCAGGAGGGCGAACCGCCCGACTCGCTCGGCCGGCTGGTGCGCGGCGAGTGCGACATCACGCTGGCCTTCACCTACCCGGGCCTGCACGAACAGGTGCCCGCGGAGCTCGCCGAGATACCGCTGTTCGAGGACCAGCTCACCGTCCTGCTGCCCGTCGGGCACGCCCTCGCCCGCCGCCGCGCCGTCAAGCTCGCCGACCTCGCCGGCGAGCGCTGGATCGCCGGCTGCCTGCGCTGCCGGGCCAACCTCCTGCACGAGTGCGCCGAGCAGGGATTTGCACCTGACATCGCCTTCACCACCAACGACAACCTCGTCGTGCAGTCGCTGGTCGCCGAGGGGCTGGGCGTGGCGATGATGCCGGGGCTCGTGTTGTCGTTCCTGCGGCACGACCGCATCACCGGGCGGGCCCTGGACCCGGCCTCGCGCCGCAAGGTCGCCGCCTACGTGCTGCGCGAGCACCTGCGGATCCCCGCCACGGCGCTGGTGCTCGACGAGGTACGGGCGGCGGCCGCCCGCCGCGTCGGCTGCTGAGGACGCAGGGCCGCGCGCATGCGCCCGCCATCCATAAGCCGGTGTTGGCATCCCGGCAAGAAACCGTCGTTGGACCTGTAGGAACGACCGGGGCGATCCTCCTGGCATGACCACCCACGCCGCCCCCCGGACCCTCCCGGTGACCCCCCGCATGGCGCGGCTCGTCGGCGAGATCGGGGACACCGTGGCGCGGGGCCTGGCCCCCGACACCACGGCGTACCTCGTCGGCGAGCACCTCGCCCCCCACCTCGGCGCCCCCGACCTGCTCACCGCCGAGCAGTGCCGGGGCGACGCCCACCACTACCGTCAGCACGTGCTGCACGCCGAGCGCGACGGCAGCTTCTCCGTCGTCGCCCTGGTCTGGCTGCCCGGCCAGCACACCGCCGTCCACGACCACGTCTCCTGGTGCGTCACCGGCGTCCATCTCGGCCGGGAGAGCGAGCGCCGCTACCGCCTCGTCCCCGACGGCGCGACCGCCCGCCTCGTCGCCACCGGGGACGTCGTCAACCGGCAGGGCGACGTGTGCGGCTTCGCGCCGCCCGGCGACATCCACCGGGTCGGCAACGCCTCGGCCTCCGTCGCGATCTCCCTGCACGTCTACGGGGCCGACGTCCTGCGCCTGGGCTCCAGCGTGCGCCGCGTGTACGACCTGCCGGAGGACGAGGGCCGGGCCAAGGGCACGTCGCCGTGACGGTCACCGAACGGCAGGTGCGCACGTACCCGGTCGCCGGCCCCCGCTCGCTGCGCCCCGGGCTCGCGCTCGCCGCCGCCGGGCCCGCCCTGGCGTGGGCCGTGCACCGGCTGCTGCCCGCCGTACCCGTGCTCACCGCATCCGTCGTCCTCGGCGTCGCCGCCGCCCATCTGCCCGGCGTACGGAACGTGGTGCGCGGCAGCGCCCGGCCGGGCCTGGCGTTCGCCGGCAGGCGGCTGATGCGTGCCGGCATCGTGCTGCTCGGCCTCGGACTGGGCTTCGGCGACGTCCTCGCCCTCGGCTGGACCACCGTCGCCATGGTGCTCGCCGTCGTCGTCGCGACCTTCGCCGGGACGCTGTGGCTGGGCCGCCGCCTGGGGCTGCCCGGCGACCAGCCGCTGCTCGTCACGAGCGGGTACGCGATATGCGGAGCCTCGGCGATCGGCGCGGTCGGCGAGGCCGCCGGCAGCGACGAGGAGGACGTCGCCACCTCCGTCGCCCTGGTCACGCTGTGCGGCACGCTGGCCATCGCCGTCCTGCCCCTGCTGCAGCACCCCCTCGGCCTGGATGCGGCACGGTTCGGGCGCTGGACGGGCGCGAGCGTGCACGACGTCGGCCAGGTCGTGGCCACCGCGCAGACCGCCGGCGCGGCGGCGCTGGGGCAGGCCGTCCTGGTCAAGCTGCTGCGGGTGGCGCTGCTCGCCCCGCTCGTGACGGCAGTGGGAGTGGCCCTGCGCAGGCGCGGGCGCAGGCGCGGGACGGCGACGGCGAAGCGGCCGGCCGTCCTGCCGCTGTTCGTGCTCGGCTTCCTCGCCATGGCCGGCCTGCGCACCACCGGCCTGGTGCCCGGTACGGTGCTGGCCCTGGCCCGGCACGCGCAGGAGCTGCTGCTCGCCGCGGCCCTCTTCGGCCTGGGCAGCGCCGTGCACCTGCCCTCGCTGGCCCGCACGGGCGGGCGGGTCGCCGCCCTCGGGCTGGGCGCGTGGATCGTCGTCGCCGGGCTGTCGTACGGGGGCGTCCTGCTCACGACGTGACACGACGGTAGGAGGACGCCTGCGCCTACGGGCGGTTCACGAACCCGAGAGCTCGGTCATCTCGGTGATCTTGTTGCCGGGGCCGATCGTCACGTCGTAGTAGTTCTGGCCCGCGCACCACTCCTTGTGGTCCGCCTTGCTCTGGTTGTCGTACTGCTGGTGGTTCGGGTCCGCGCACTCCTTGACGTGGCCGATCCCGGACATGACGGTGCCGGTGGGCTTGGCCGGACGGGTCTGGGGGCCGTCCAGGGTGAGGACGGTGACCTTGGCGTTGTCGTTGTCGAAGGCGTAGGTCCGCGTCTCGCCCTCGGGGCGGTAGAAGGCGCCCTCGTCCATCTTCGTGTTGCAGGAGACCTTGGCGTCCTGCGCGACGATGTTGTTCATCGCGCCTTCGACGAGGTTCACCTTGACGAGCTTGTGGCCCTTGGGCAGCGGGGCACAGGGGTCCTTGTAGCCGTCCTTGCCCTTGCCGCCGTTGTCGCCGGTGGGCTTCGACGGGGCCGCGCTCGCCGCGCCCTTGGAGTCGTTCTTGCCGTCGTCGTCGGTGGGTCCGCAGGCGGTCAGGGTGAGCACGCCGGACACGAGCAGTGCGGCGGCGACGGCATGACGAATGGACACGTGAATCCCCCGTGGTGGTGCTGGCTCTCCGGGCGCCGGGTGGCGCCGATCGCCAGGAAGCCTATGGGCATGATCATGGCGAAAAATCGACGGTTTGCATGATCATGATCAAGTCGCTGCAGAACCAGGACGCAGCTGTGGCCGATCCGTGGCCGACCACGGCCGACAGCCGCAGACCGAGCCCTGCACCGACCACGTGACTAGATCGCAAGACGGAGTGGATCTCGGGCTCGCGACAGGGGTCAAACCGGCCTTCGCCTCTTACTCTGAAGGCCATGACCACCACCGCCGATGCCATAGCCGGACGGTCCGCAGAGCAGGCCGAGGACGGCGTTCTCGGGCGCAGCCACCGCGCCCTCACCCTCGGCATAGTCTCCGTCGTCTCCCTCATCGCCTTCGAGGCCAGCGCGGTGAACACCGCCATGCCGGTCGCCGCCCGCGCCCTGGACGGCATCGGGCTGTACGCCTTCTCCTTCTCCGCCTTCTTCACCGCCAGCCTGTTCGCCATGGTGCTGTCGGGGGAGTGGTGCGACCGCGCCGGACCGCTCGCGCCGCTGTTCGGCGGCATCACGGCGTTCGGGCTCGGGCTGCTGGGCGCGGGCTCCGCCCAGCAGATGTGGATGTTCGTCGCCGCGCGCGGCGTGCAGGGCGCCGGCGGCGGACTGGTGATCGTCGCCCTGTACGTCGTCGTGGGCCGGGCCTACCCCGAACGGCTCCGGCCCGCGGTCATGGCCTCCTTCTCCGCCGCCTGGGTCGTCCCCGTGATCGTCGGCCCGCTGGTCGCCGGCAGCGTGACCGAGCACCTCGGATGGCGCTGGGTCTTCCTGGCCATCCCCGTCCTGATCGTGCCGCCGCTCGTCGTGATGCTGCCGGCCCTGCGCCGGATGCCCGCCGGGGACCGCAGCGACCGGCTCGACCGGCGGCGCATCGTGCTGGCCCTCGCGGTCGCCGCGGGAGCCGGACTGCTGCAGTACGCAGGCCAGGACCTGCGCCCGCTCTCCGCCGTACCGGCGGCGCTGGGGCTGGTGCTGCTCGCTCCGGCCGCGCTGCGGCTGCTGCCGCGCGGGACGTTCCGGGCCGGACGGGGACTGCCGGCGGTCGTGCTGCTGCGCGGCCTCGCGCAGGGATCCTTCCTGGCGGCGGAAAGCTTCGTTCCGCTGATGCTGGTCAGCGAACGCGGGCTCTCGCCCACGCTGGCCGGCCTGTCGCTGACCGGCGGCGGACTGAGCTGGGCACTGGCCTCCTTCACCCAGAGCCGGTCGTGGGTCGAGCCGCACCGCGAGCGCCTGATCGTCGCCGGTATGACCCTGCTGGCCGCGGCCATCGCCCTCGTCCCCACCGTGCTGATCGGCGCCGTACCGGCCTGGACGGTGGCCGTGGCCTGGGTGATCGGCGGCTACGGGATGGGGCTGACGATCTCCAGCGGCGCCGTGCTGCTGCTGCGGCTGTCGCGCAAGGGGGAGGAAGGCGCGAACTCGGCGTCGCTGCAGGTCTCCGACGCCCTCGGCAGCATCGTGCTCGTCGGCGTGGCCGGGGTGCTCTTCGCCCTCGGCGGGCGGGCCTTCGTACCGGTGTTCGCCCTGGCGGCGGGCTGCGCGCTGGTCGGTGCCTACGTGGCGACGCGACTGCGGCCGCGCGAGTAGGGCGGGGCGGACGGGGAGGACGGGGAGGACGGGGGAACGTACCCGACACGCACCGTGTTGTGACCTCGGTCCCACCGCCGGGTGAGGAGGGCCGGTCGTACCCGGTCGCCCCCGCGGACGCGGTTAGGCTGACGCGGTTGCCGATCGCCGAGCCAGCCGACGGAGACCGTGACTACCACCACCGCCCATCACCATCTCTCGCCCGCCTTCCCCGGCCGGGCCCCCTGGGGTACCGCCAACAAGCTGCGCGCCTGGCAGCAGGGCGCCATGGACAAGTACGTCCAGATGCAGCCGCGCGACTTCCTCGCCGTCGCCACGCCCGGCGCCGGCAAGACCACCTTCGCGCTCACCCTGGCCTCCTGGCTGCTGCATCACCACGTCGTCCAGCAGGTGACGGTCGTCGCCCCGACCGAGCACCTGAAGAAGCAGTGGGCGGAGGCCGCCGCCCGCATAGGCATCAAGCTCGACCCGGAGTACAGCGCGGGGCCGCTGGGACGCGAGTACCACGGCGTCGCCGTCACGTACGCCGGCGTGGGCGTACGGCCCATGCTGCACCGCAACCGCTGCGAGCAGCGCAAGACGCTCGTCATCCTCGACGAGATCCACCACGCCGGCGACTCCCGCTCCTGGGGCGACGCCTGCCTGGAGGCATTCGAGCCGGCCACCCGCCGCCTGTGCCTGACCGGAACGCCCTTCCGGTCCGACACCAACCCCATCCCCTTCGTCACCTACGAAGAGGGCAACGACGGCATCCGCCGCTCCTCCGCCGACTACACCTACGGCTACGGCAATGCCCTCGCCGACGGCGTCGTGCGGCCCGTGATCTTCCTCTCCTACAGCGGCAACATGCGCTGGCGCACCAAGGCCGGCGACGAGCTGGAGGCCCGCCTCGGCGAGCCCATGACCAAGGACGCGGTCTCCCAGGCCTGGCGCACCGCCCTCGACCCGCGCGGCGACTGGATGCCCAACGTGCTGCGCGCCGCCGACCGCCGCCTGACCGAGGTGCGCAAGTCCATCCCGGACGCGGGCGCCCTCGTGATCGCCTCCGACCAGGACTCGGCGCGCGCCTACGCCAAACTGCTGCGCGAGATCACCGGCGAGGGCCCCACGGTCGTCCTCTCCGACGACTCCGGCGCCTCCCAGCGCATCGACGACTTCTCCGCCGGCGACTCCCGGTGGATGGTCGCCGTCCGCATGGTGTCCGAGGGCGTCGACGTACCGCGCCTCGCGGTCGGCGTGTACGCGACGACGATCTCCACGCCCCTGTTCTTCGCCCAGGCCGTGGGCCGCTTCGTGCGCTCGCGCAGGCGCGGCGAGACCGCGTCCGTCTTCCTGCCGACGATCCCCATGCTGCTCTCCTTCGCCAACGAGATGGAGGCCGAACGCGACCACGTCCTCGACAAGCCCAAGAAGGAGGGCGAGGAGGAGGACCCGTACGCCGAGTCCGAGAAGGAGATGGACGAGGCGAACAAGCAGCAGGACGAGGACACCGGCGAGCAGGACATGCTGCCGTTCGAGGCCCTGGAGTCCGACGCCGTCTTCGACCGCGTGCTCTACAACAGCGCCGAATTCGGCATGCAGGCCCACCCCGGCAGCGAGGAGGAGCAGGACTACCTCGGCATCCCCGGCCTCCTGGAACCCGAACAGGTCCAGCTGCTGCTCCAGAAGCGGCAGGCCCGGCAGATCGCCCACAGCCGCCGCAAGCCCGACGCCGAGGCGGACCTGCTGGAGATCCCCGCCGAACGCCGGCCGGTCGTCACCCACAAGGAGCTGCTGGAGCTTCGCAAACAGCTCAACTCGCTGGTCGGCGCCTACTCCCACCAGAGCGGCAAGCCGCACGGCGTCATCCACACCGAACTGCGCCGCGTGTGCGGCGGACCGCCGACGGCGGAAGCGACGGCGGGACAGCTCACCGAGCGCATCACCAAGGTGCGCGAGTGGGCCACGCGGATGAAGTGACCCACGGCGCCCGACGGGCCCCGGACGCGCCTCGCGTCCGGGGCCCGTCGTGCGTCACGCCTGCTCGGCGGCCGCGGAACGGCGTCGCCGCGTCGCCACGACGAGACCGGCACCCGCGGCGATCGCGGCCGCACCGGCCACGCCGATCCACGGCGTGGCGGGGTCCGAACCGGTCGCGGCCAGCTGACCGCTCGCACTGTTCGAGCCGGACCCGCTGGCGCTGTTGCCACCGGAGGACCAGCCGCTGCCGGACGAGGCGGAGGCGGTCGGCGAAGCGGAGGCGCTGGCGCTGGCCGAAGCGGAGGCCGACGTGGTCGGAGAGGCGGAGGCCGTCGGGGACTTCGAGGTGCCGGAGGTCGGCGTCGTCCTGCCGGTGGCCGTGGGCGATGCGTTGCCGGTCGGGGCCGTGTCGTCCTTGGCGGCAAGGACGGAGAACGTCTGCTCGCCCGTGATCTTTACGTCACCCTGGTCGATCACACGGAAGATGGCGTCGTTCGCCGGCGTCGACTTCTTGAAGCGCAGCCGTACCTCGAACGTCACGGTGGTGCCCTTCTTCACCGTGTATTCGGGCAGGGCGGCCTGGAGCGTGAAGGACTCACCGTCCCTGTCGCTCTTGCTCTTGGCCACCTGCAGGTTGTTCACGCGCTGCCACGTGGCGTCCGGCGCCCGGTACTCGAGTTCGAGCGCGTAGTCCTTGACCTTCTCCATGTGGGGCTTGGCGGGTATGTAGATGGCGTGCGGCTTGAACGTCGCATCCTTGTCGCCGTTGCTGTTGTCGTACGCCAGGTAGACGACGGAACCCTTCTCGGCGCCGGCCTTGAGGGTCTTCGGCAGGCCGTACACATCCAGCGGGTTGTGGACCTCCGCGGCCTTTTCCGCCGCACCCGTCGTCGTCTGGTTCGTCTGCGTCGTCTGCTCGGTGGTCTGTCCCGTCGTGGCCGGGGCGTCGGCGGCGGTGGCCGGCGCGGCCAGGAAGAGGGCCGGGGTGATGACACCGGCCGCCACGATCGTGGCTATTCGGGAAATCTGCATGGCGATCACACTAAAGCCCCTGCAACGTCAACGGCCCCCTGGATCGCTGCACTCACGGTGGCCGGTCCGTGAAATGCCCTGTGTCCTGCCCGGATTGTGGGCAGACTCTTCCGCTGAGCGGACCGGCGGCGCTACCGTGCCGGTCACGCACACGCCCCGTGGCAGCGCCGCCGCGGAGCGCAGCCGGAACATGCGTCAAGCCGCCGGCGGCCTCTTCTCGCGCGCTGCCGGACGGGACCGGCCGGCGCAACCCCACCGTGACGAGGGGCCGCCTCTCATCGGAGGAGGGGCGTCGTGACCGCGGAGACTTCGCAGACGCTCGACAGAGGGCTCAGAGTCCTCAAATTGCTGGCCGACACCGATCATGGGCTGACCGTCACCGAGTTGTCCACCCGGCTCGGGGTCAACCGGACCGTCGTCTACCGGCTCCTGGCCACCTTGGAGCAGCACGCGCTCGTGCGCCGCGACATCGGCGGGCGGGCCCGAGTGGGGCTCGGGGTGCTGCGGTTGGGCCGGCAGGTGCATCCGCTGGTACGGGAGGCGGCCCTGCCCGCGCTGCGGGCCCTGGCCGAGGACGTCGGGGCCACCGCCCATCTCACGCTCGTCGACGGCACCGAGGCGCTCGCGGTGGCCGTCGTCGAGCCGAGCTGGACGGACTACCACGTCGCGTACCGCACCGGGTTCCGTCATCCCCTGGACCGCGGTGCGGCCGGCCGGGCGATCCTCGCCGCCCGCAGGGGCGAGGTGGACAACCCCGGGTACGCGTTGACCCATGGCGAGCTGGAGGCCGGGGCCAGCGGTGCGGCCGCGCCGCTGCTCGGCGTCTCGGGCATCGAGGGCAGCGTCGGCGTGGTCATGCTCGCCGACTCGGTGCCGGACCGGGTCGGCGCCCGGGTGATGGCGGCCGCGAAGGAGGTGGCGGACGCCCTGAGCTAGGACCTGACAGGCGCGCACACCGTGCGGTGGACGGGTCCCACCCCCGCCCGTCCACCGGCACACCGGCACCGGTAGGGCGCTCGCCCCTGCGGTGAAATAGGGTCGCAGCATGTCAGCTGCTCGCACCTCGTCCCGCCGGGCCGTCGCCATGTGCGGCGTTCTCGTCGTCGCCCTGTTCGCCGTGGTCGCGCTCGCCCCTCTGCCGTTCGTCATCGCCCAGCCGGGCACGACGACCGCGAACGTGCTCGGGGAGCACAAGAACAAGCCCGTGATCACCATCAGCGGCAAGCCGACGCGCCTGACGACCGGGCAGCTGCGCATGACGACGATCGAGGCCACCGGGCCGGACACCGAGATCCGGCTGGGCGACGTGGTCGACAGCTGGTTCCGTACCGACCGTGCCGTGATGCCGCGCGAGGCGGTCTACCCGTCGGGGCAGTCCGACCGGCAGATCGAGCAGCACAACGTGGCGGAGATGAAGAAGTCCCAGGACGCGGCCGCCGATGCCGCCCTGCGCTACCTGCACCTCTCGCCCAAGGACGTCAAGGTCGAGCTGAGCCTGGCGGACGTCGGCGGGCCGAGCGCGGGGCTGCTGTTCTCCCTCGGCATCATCGACAAGCTGGCCGGTGACGGCCGCGCCGGCGATCTGACGGGCGGCCGTGTCATCGCGGGCACTGGCACCATCTCCCCGGAGGGCGAGGTCGGAGCGGTGGGCGGCGTCTCGCTGAAGACGCAGGCGGCCGCCCGGGACGGCGCCACCGTCTTCCTCGTGCCGAAGGGGGAGTGCTCGGACGCGAAGGCGGAGCTGCCCAAGGGCATGCGGCTGGTGCCGGTCACGAGCCTGGGCCAGGCGGTGGAGGCGCTGAAGACGCTGAAGAACGACGGGGGCGGCCCCACCTGCTGACCGGCCTGCGCCTCAGTCCTGCGAGGCCTGCCGCACCAGCGGGATGATCCGCAGCGGCACCGGGTTCTCCATGACGATGGCCGTCGAGGCGCGCACGATGCCCTCGAAGGCCACCACCTTGTCGATCACCCGCTGCAGGTCGGCGTTGGAGCGGGCCACCAGCCGGCAGAGCATGTCGCCGTGGCCGGTCGTGGTGTGCAGCTCCAGTACTTCCGGCACCGTCGCGAGGTGGGTGCGGACGTCCGCGCCCTGGCCCTGCTTGATCTCCAGTGTCGCGAAGGCGGTCACCGGGTAGCCCAGCGCCGCCGGGTCCACGTCGGGGCCGAAGCCGCGGATGACGCCCTGGGACTGCAGCCGGTCCAGGCGGGCCTGCACCGTGCCCCTGGCCACGCCCAGGCGCCGGGAGGCCTCCAGGACCCCGATGCGCGGCTCCTGCGCGAACAGCTCGATCAGCCGGCCGTCCAAACGATCGATCACCCTCGCCCACCTCTCGTGGTCATCCTGCACAGATCGCCCGCATTACCGGGGGCATCGCTGAGCACATTGCCCAACGAAGACGCAAAGTATTGCGCATCTTGCGGTTCGGAGAGACGCTGCGGCCATGACTCAGACCACGGATCACGCCCCGCACACCGCTCGGCAGGCCGACCCCTTCCCGGTCAAGGGGATGGACGCGGTCGTCTTCGCCGTCGGCAACGCCAAGCAGGCCGCGCACTACTACTCCACCGCCTTCGGCATGAAGCTGGTCGCCTACTCCGGACCGGAGAACGGCAGCCGGGAGACCGCGAGTTACGTCCTGGAGTCCGGCAGCGCCCGGTTCGTGTTCACCACGGTGATCAAGGCCGCCACCGAGCACGGCCGCTTCCTGGCCGCGCACGTCGCCGAGCACGGAGACGGCGTGGTGGACCTCGCCATCGAGGTGCCCGACGCCCGGGCGGCGTACGCGTACGCCGTCGAGCACGGCGCCACCGGTCTGACCGAGCCGCACGAGGTGAAGGACGAGCACGGCACCGTCGTCCTCGCCGCCATCGCCACCTACGGCAAGACCCGGCACACCCTCGTCGAGCGCTCCGCCTACAGCGGCCCGTACCTGCCCGGCTTCGTCGCCGCCCGGCCCATCGTCGAGCCCGGCCCCCGCCGCTTCCAGGCCATCGACCACTGTGTCGGCAACGTCGAGCTCGGCAAAATGGACGAGTGGGTGGGCTTCTACAACAAGGTGATGGGCTTCACCAACATGAAGGAGTTCGTGGGCGACGACATCGCCACCGAGTACTCCGCGCTCATGTCGAAGGTCGTCGCCGACGGCACCCGCAAGGTGAAGTTCCCGCTCAACGAGCCGGCCATCGCCAAGAAGAAGTCGCAGATCGACGAGTACCTCGAGTTCTACGGCGGCCCCGGCGTCCAGCACATCGCCCTGGCCACCAACGACATCGTGGCCACCGTGCGCGCCATGCGGGCAGCCGGCGTGCAGTTCCTCGACACGCCCGACTCGTACTACGACACGCTCGGCGAGTGGGTCGGCGAGACCCGCGTGCCCATCGACACGCTGCGCGAGCTGAAGATCCTCGCCGACCGCGACGAGGACGGCTACCTGCTGCAGATCTTCACCAAGCCGGTCCAGGACCGTCCCACCGTCTTCTTCGAGATGATCGAGCGGCACGGCTCCATGGGCTTCGGCAAGGGCAACTTCAAGGCCCTCTTCGAGGCCATCGAGCGCGAGCAGGAGAAGCGCGGCAACCTCTAGCCCACGCGGCGCGCGTCCGGGCCGGTGCCGGCCGCCGCGATCTTTCCGGCGGAGCCGGCGGGTGACAAGGTGGGGTCATGGGTGATCTCATCGATCAGTTGCGCGCCGGGCTCCCCGCCGAAGCCGTCGTCACCGACCCCGACGTCACCGCCTCCTACGCGCACGACATGGCGAGCTTCTGCGCCGCCGGCGCGCCCGCCGTGGTCGTCCTGCCGCGCACCGTGGAGCAGGTGCAGCACGTCCTGCGCACCGCCACCGCGCTGCGCGTGCCGGTGGTCCCGCAGGGCGCCCGTACGGGGCTGTCCGGGGCGGCCAACGCCATCGACGGGTGCATCGTGCTGTCCCTCGTCAAGATGGACCGCATCCTCGAAATCGACGCGGTCGAGCGCATCGCCGTCGTGGAACCGGGCGTCGTCAACGCCGACCTCTCCCGCGCGGTGGCCGAACAGGGCCTGTACTACCCGCCGGACCCCTCCAGTTGGGAACAGTGCACCATCGGCGGCAACATCGGCACCGCCTCCGGCGGCCTGTGCTGCGTCAAGTACGGCGTCACCGCCGAGTACGTCCTCGGGCTGGACGTCGTCCTCGCCGACGGCCGGCTGCTGCGGACCGGCCGGCGCACCGCCAAGGGCGTCGCCGGCTACGACCTCACCCGCCTGTTCGTCGGCTCCGAGGGCAGCCTCGGCGTGGTCGTGCGGGCCGTGCTCGCCCTCAGGCCCGCACCGCCGCAGCAGCTGGCGCTGGCCGCCGAGTTCCCCTCCGTCGCCGCCGCCTGCGAGGCCGTGCGGCAGATCATGGCCGGTGGGCACGCGCCCTCCCTGCTGGAACTGATGGACCGCACCTGTGTGCGGGCCGTCAACGCCCTGGGCAACATGGGCCTGCCGGAGAGCACCGAGGCCCTGCTGCTGGCCGCCTTCGACACCCCCGACCCGGCCCCCGACCTGGCCGCGGTCGCCGAGGTGTGCACGCGGGCGGGCGCCACCGAGGTCGTACCGGCCGAGGACGCCGCCGAGTCCGAACTGCTGCTGCAGGCCCGCCGCATGGCCCTGCCCGCCCTGGAGCGGCTGCGGCCCGCCACCATGATCGACGACGTGTGCGTGCCCCGCTCGGCGCTCGCGGACATGCTGCAGGGCACCGCGGCCATCGCCCGCGAACACGGCCTGACCATCGGCGTGTGCGCCCACGCCGGGGACGGCAACACCCACCCCGTCGTCTGCTTCGACCCCGCCGACCCCGAGGAGGCCCGGCGCGCCCGGACCTCCTTCGACCGCATCATGGCCCTCGGCCTGGAGCTCGGCGGCACCATCACCGGGGAACACGGCGTGGGGCTGCTGAAGAAGCAGTGGCTGGCCGAGGAGGCCGGGCCGCTGGCCATGGAGCTCCAGCGGGGCATCAAGGCCGTCTTCGACCCCCTCGGCCTTCTCAACCCCGGAAAGGTGCTCGACGTTGCATCCCCTCACTCCATCGGGTTTCCCACCCCCACGTGAGGCGCACCCGAAGGAGCCCTTCCGCCCGCACGGCCCGCGGCTAGGCCCCCGAGGCCAGCAGCTCGCGCAGCTTCTCGTCGAGGGACAGCCACGCGCGCTCCTCACCGGGCGGCACGGCCCGCAGCGTGCGGTCCAGCCAGGCCGAGACCGCCCGCGCCGGCGCCCTGAGCAGGGCCGTGCCGTCGGGGGAGGACAGCGCGACGCAGACCACCGCGCGGTCCCCGTCGCGTCCGGGGAAGATGCGCACGTCCCCGGCGCCGGCCGCCCGGAACACCCCCTCGACCAGCAGATCTCTTGCGAACGTCCAGGTCACCGGTTGCGTGGAGGTGATGTGGAAGGTCAGGTGGACGGCGTACGGGTCGGCCGTCCGGTAGGTCAGCCGGGACGGTACGGGGATGCTGCGCTCCGGCGACAGCACCAGGTCGGTCTCCAGCTCTCGTTCCACCACGGTGTGCATGAGTGCGCCCTCTCTGCTCGGGGATCAGCATTTCCCCAGAGGGCGGAGGGCGCGATTCATGACGCGACTTCCGGCCATCGGTACGGTTCGCACGTGTGAGTGGTCCGCCGCGGGTGCGTCACGCGGGGCGGGGCGGTCTGGTAGACCTGGTGACCACCCAAGTACGGCCGAGCAGATACGGGACACCGGAGACCATGAGCGCACCCACCTCGGGATCCGCTGACAGCAGCCCCCCGCAGGGGTACTACCCGGACCCGTCGATCCCCGGCTACATCCGTTACTGGAGCGGCACCGCCTGGGTGCCCGGCACCAGCCGGCCCGCGCCCGCCGAGGGCGAGCCGATGCCCGCGCCGCCGCCCTCGGCGGTCGTCGCGCCGCGCCCGGCACCGCCCGCGCCCGCCACCCCCCGCGGGGCGGAGGAGACCGGTCCGGTGTTCCTCGACGAGGAGCCCCCCGCGGCGGCGGCCGGCGCGGCCCCGGCCACGCCGGCCCTGCCCCGGGCCCGCGACCCGCGCCTGGCCGAACTGCCCGTCAAGGAGCCGCTGCGGCCCGCGCAGCAGCCCCCGCAGCGCCCCGAGGCGGCGGCCGCCGCCGTGGAGGGCGGCCAGGGCACGCTCGACCTGCGCCCCACGGCGCACGGTGCCGCCGCCTCGCCCGCCCCCGCCGCCTCGCCCACGCCGGTGGCGGCTCCCGTGGCCTGGCCCGACCGGCGCGCCCAGGAGCCGGCCGCCGCGTCCGCCGCGCCCGCCGCCCCGGCGGAGGCCGAGGCCGCCGGGCTGCCGGCACGGCGCCCGGAGTCCGCGCCGGTGCCCCGGCAGCAGCAGCCCGTGGGCTGGGCGCAGCAGGTGCAGCAGCTGGCCCAGCAGGCGCCGCCCGGGGCGCCGTGGAAGCCGGTCGTGGACGACCCGTTCGTGCGGGCCGCGCAGGCCGCCCAGGCCCGGCCGGCCGGGCTGGGCCGGCGGCTGGCCGCCCGGCTGCTGGACACGGTGGTGCTCGGCGGCGTGGTCGGCGCGGTGGCCGTGCCGTTGTGGGCGAAGTCGGTCGAGCACATCGACGAGAAGGTCGAGCAGGCGCGGCAGACCGGGCGGACGGTGACGGTCTGGCTCCTCGACGGCACCACCGGCACGTACTTGGCCGTGGTGCTGGCCGTGCTCTTCGTCGGCGGCCTGCTCTACGAGGCGCTGCCCACGGCGAAGTGGGGGCGGACGCTGGGCAAGAAGCTGTTCAAGGTGCGCGTGGTGGACATCGAGTCGCACGACGTGGCGGGCTTCGGCGCGGCGGTGCGCAGGTGGCTGGTCTACGGGGCGCTGGGGGTGCTGGTGGTCGGCGTGCTGAACGTGCTGTGGTGCGTCTTCGACCGCCCCTGGCGGCAGTGCTGGCACGACAAGGCGGCCCGTACGTTCGTCGCGAGCGGCTGAGCCGGCCGCCTCGCCGCGTGCGCCCACCCGCCGTGGGCGTACACCCCCGAACGGCGGCCGGTCGGATGCGACGGGCATGCCGGCACGGTGTACTCGGGCCATGAGCACGGAGCCGCCGCCGTTCCCGCCACCGCCGCCCGCCGCCCCGGATCCGGCCGATCCCCTGGCCGGCATGCCGCCGCTGGGCAACCGCTTCAGGCGGCTGGTCGCCCGCATCATCGACGGCCTCCTGATCAGCGTTCCGATCAGCGTGATCTACACGTTCGCCACCTGGGACCAGGACTACGGCACCTGGGACTGGCGCAACGACCAGGGCCGTTCGACCTCACTGTCGATCATCGTCGCCCTCGTCTACTTCCTCTACGAGGGGCTGATGCTCTCGGCGCGCGGTCAGACCGTGGGCAAGATGGCGATGAGGATCCGGGTCGCGATGCTCGCCGACGGTGCGATCCCGCACGGCAGGCCGGGCTGGACGCGTGCGGCGGTGTACTCGCTGCCGGAGGTCATTCCGTGCTGCGGCTTCGTCTTCTGGCTGGTCAACGTGTTGTGGTGCACCTGGGACGAGCCGTACCACCAGTGCATCCACGACAAGGCCGCGAAGACGGTGGTGGTCTCAACCGTGCAGTGAGGCGGCCGGTGTGCGCCGGTCGGCCACGGCGCCTTCGGCGGCCGGGCATCGGCCGTGGTCGCGCCGTGTCCTCGGACGCCGCCGGGACGGTACGACGAGGGCCACGGCGACCCCCAGGGCGAGTGCGGCCAGGGCGATGACGCCCAGTGCGGCGCCCGGGGCGCCCGGTGCCAGCAACAGCATGGCCAGGGCGGCGCAGACGACGGTGGCCGATCCGTACGCGATCTGTGCAGGAGCCGGACGCGGCATGGCGGGATCCGTCCTCAAGGCATCAAAGGCGTCAGCGGACAGGGGAGGGGATCGAGTCGTCGGTACATACCGCTGGTATGTACCGCCTTCGACTCTACGAGGGTCTTTGCCCTGACGGAACGGGCGGTAAGCGTGACCTAACCCACGGTACCGGGAGCACAAGGGGTGCACGGGGGTGTTCGGCGCGCCCGGAGTGAGCCGTCGCGCTCGGGCTTGCCCGTTATCCGCAACTTAAAGGCCGGATAACGTACTTGCTTGACCTTGCACAGTCAAGATCTGTCTTTTCTGGCGTCACTCCGGTCAAATACCTCCACAGTTCTTACTGGGGAGGACATTCACAAGTGAAGATCAGCCAACGTCGGGTCGTCCGATCCGCCGCGGTGGCCGCCGTCGTCGCGGCCCTCGGCACGGGCACCCTGTCGGCCGGGATCGCGCAGGCGGCGGGCGTGACCACCCCGTCCGGCGCGTCCGACCGGCCCGTGACCATCGAGCGCCAGGACCCGGCGCAGGTCAAGAAGGGCGCGGAGCACGACCTCAAGGGTCCGTTCAGCAAGAAGCAGGAGGACCAGCGCAAGGCCGCGCTGGAGCAGGTCATATCCGGCGACGCCACGGCGCAGCAGCGCGGCGCGTCCAAGGTCGTGCAGCTCGGCAAGGGCAAGTACGTCGAGCTCGGTCGGGAGAAGACCGACAAGATATTCACCATCCTGGTGGACTTCGGCGACAAGGTCGACGACACCACGATGTACGACCCGGACGGCCCCGACGGCCCCAAGCCGCCCGTGAAGAAGTACGGCGGCACCCCCGGCCCGGCGCACAACACCATCCCCAAGCCGGACCGTTCCAAGGACAACAGCACCGCCTGGCAGCAGGACTACAACCGCCAGTACTTCCAGGACCTTTACTTCTCGCACGACGAGAAGAAGGAGTCCCTGGCCAAGTACTACGAGAAGCAGTCCTCCGGCCGCTACTCGGTCGACGGCGTCGTCACCGACTGGGTCAGGGTCCCCTGGAACGAGGCCCGTTACGGCTCCAACTACTGCGGCTCCACCAACTGCCCCAGCGCCTGGGACCTGATCCGCGACGCGGTCAACCAGTGGGTGAAGGACCAGAAGGCCGCCGGCCGCAGCGACGCCGACATCAAGGCCACCCTCGCCCAGTACGACCAGTGGGACCGCAACGACTTCAACCACAACGGCAACTTCAACGAGCCGGACGGTTACATCGACCACTTCCAGATCGTCCACGCCGGCGAGGACGAGTCCGCGGGCGGCGGCGCCCAGGGCAAGGACGCCATCTGGGCCCACCGCTGGTACGCCTACGGCTCCGACGCCGGCAAGACCGGCCCGGGCAGCAACAAGGCGGGCGGCACCCAGATCGGCGACACCGGCTTCTGGGTCGGCGACTACACCATGCAGCCGGAGAACGGCGGCCTCGGCGTCTTCGCCCACGAGTACGGCCACGACCTGGGCCTGCCCGACGAGTACGACACCACCGGCACCGGTGAGTCCTCCGTCGCCTACTGGTCCCTGATGTCGTCCGGCTCCTGGCTGGGCGAGGGCAAGGACACCATCGGCGACATGCCCGGCGACATGAGCGCCTGGGACAAGCTGCAGCTGGGCTGGCTCAACTACGACAAGGCCAAGGCCGCGACGAAGTCCACCCACAAGCTGGGCGTCGCCGAGTACAACACGCGCGACAAGCAGGCCGTCGTGGTCGACCTGCCCGCCAAGAAGGTCACCACCGACGTGGTCAAGCCCGCCGAGGGCAACGCCCAGTGGTGGAGCGGCCAGGGAGACGACCTGAAGAACACCCTCACCCGCCAGGTCGACCTCACCGGCAAGTCCAAGGCCGCCCTCGACCTGTCCGGCTGGTGGGACATCGAGGAGAACTACGACTACCTCTACGCCGAGGTCTCCACGGACGGCGGCGCCAACTGGACGCCCGTCGACGGCACCGCCGACGGCAAGCAGATCACCCGTGACGGCGGCGACAAGCCCGCTCTGACCGGCACCTCCGGCGCCTACAAGAAGCTGTCGTACCCGCTCGACGCCTACGCCGGCAAGAAGATCGGCCTGCGCTTCCGCTACGCCACCGACGGCGGCACCTCCGGCAAGGGCTTCACCGCCGACGCCATCACCCTGACCGCCGACGGCACCCAGGTCTTCGCCGACGGCGCCGAGAACGGCGACAACGGCTGGACCGCCCAGGGCTTCTCGCGCATCGGCGCCTCCTTCACCAAGGAGTACCCGCAGTACTACATCGCGGAGAACCGCCAGTACGTCTCCTACGACCGCACCCTGCGCGTCGGCCCGTACAACTTCGGCTTCCGCAACACCAAGCCCAACTGGGTCGAGCACTACCCGTACCAGAACGGCCTGCTGATCTGGCAGTGGGACACCTCGCAGGCGGACAACAACGTCGGCGTGCACCCCGGCGCCGGCCGCATCCTGCCGATCGACGCCCACCCGAAGGCCGAGAAGTGGGCCGACGGCACGATCATGCGCAACCGCTTCCAGGCGTACGACTCGCCCTTCAGCTGGTACCCGACCGACGGCTACACCGTGCACAGCAACGGCGTCGCCGCCCGCGTCAAGGGCAAGCTCGGCACCCCGGTCTTCGACGACCACCGCAACACCTACGTCGACCCGGCCAACCCCTCGGGCGGTGTGAAGATCACCGACACCAACACCCGCATCCGGATCCTCAACGAGGCCCTCACCGGCTCCACGATGACGATCCAGGTGGGCCCCGCCAAGTAACCCCGCAGGGCTCGTAGCACAGCTGTACGGCCGGTGCCCGTCTGGCGGGCGCCGGCCGTTCGTGCCGAGAATGCTTCTCATGATGGTCTTACGGACGCCACCGGCGTCCCCGTCCCCCCGGCGGGGGTGAGATGGCAGGCGGAGGCTTCGTGCGGCTCCCCGACGGCAGTGTCGTCGTCGCCCTGTCCCTAGCCGCCCCCCACGGCGGGTCCGCCCCGCCGGACGGGCGCGTACGCGTCCTGGTGCGCGCCCCCAATCGGGCCCGGGCCCTGACCCGGCTGCGCAACCTCGGGCTGCGCGCCGTCTACCTGCGCGGCAACACCGAACCGCCCACCCCCGACGAGGTCACGGCCGTCCTGCACCACCCGGACGGGCTGCTGTGGCGCTCACTGCCGCACGGGCACACCGAGTCCTGGCACCCCATCGGCACCCTCCTGCGCCCCGCCCGCACCGCCGACCCGGGCTAGGGCCTCTCGGACGGATCGTGCAGCGCCCCTCACGGGGCGCCGTGGTGCCATGTGGCGGAGATCCTCACGCCGCCTGGACGACCGGCTCGCCGCGCAGCTGCACGCCCGCGGCCTCGAGCTCCTGCAGCGTGCGCCGCGTGGTCTCCGGGGCCACCCCGGCCGTCAGGTCCAGCAGCACCCGGGTGGCGAAGCCCGCCCGCTGTGCGTCCAGGGCGGTCGCCCGGACGCAGTAGTCCGTGGCGATGCCCACCACGTCCACCTCGGTCACCTCGCGCTCGCGCAGCCAGTCGGCGAGCTTCGCGCCGGTCTCGTCCACGCCCTGGAAGGCGCTGTAGCCGGCCTCGTAGGCGCCCTTGTCGAAGACCGCCTGCACGGCCCCCGAGGCGATGGCGGGCGCCAGGTTGGGGTGGAAGCCGCTGCCCTCGGTGCCGGCCACGCAGTGCCGGGGCCAGGAGTGCTCGTAGTCCGGCTCGTCGGAGAAGTGCTCCCCGGGGTCGACGTGCATGTCCCGGGAGGCCACGACGTGGGCGTACCCGGCGGGCGCCTCGCCCACCAGGTCGGTTATGGCCGCGGCCACGTCGGCGCCGCCGGCCACCGCGAGGCTGCCGCCCTCGCAGAAGTCGTTCTGCACGTCGACGATGATCAGTGCACGGGTCATGGTGCAGATCCTTATGTGAGGGGCCCCCGGCCGGTCGTACGGATCAGCCTGTGTGACCGAGGGTAGTGAGTCGGGTGGCGGTGCGGGAGGGGCACTGGGGGCGCTCAGGAAGCGTATTCCGTGGGCAGGACAGGTTCCCCGCGGGAGAGCTGCGTGGCGGACATCGGCAGCCCCGCCAGCGCCGTGCGGTGCCGCTCGCGGGCCGCGGCCAGCGGCTCCCGGCCGACGACGGCGCCCCCGCGCACCAGCTCGACCAGCAGCTGCCGGTCCGCGAGCTCCTCCGGGACGTCGCCGGTGCCCACGACCTCGGCCTCGGCCACCCCGTGCGCGTCCAGGCGGCGCGCCGCCCACTTGCGACCGCCCACGGAGGATTTGCCGCCCATGGACTTCTTGGCCACCGGCCGCAGCGGCGCGTCCGGGCCCGCCTCGTCCGAACGGGCGACCAGCTTGTAGACCATCGAGCAGGTGGGGTGACCACTACCGGTCACCAGCTGGGTGCCGACGCCGTAGGCGTCCACCGGGGCGGCGGCGAGGGAGGCGATGGCGTACTCGTCCAGGTCGCTGGTGACCACGATCTTCGTGTCCTTCGCGCCCAGCTCGTCCAGCTGCCGGCGCACCCGGTGCGCGAGCAGCAGCAGGTCGCCGGAGTCGATGCGCACCGCGCCCAGGTCCGGGCCGGCGATCTCCACGGCCATCCGGACCGCCTCGGCCACGTCGTAGGTGTCCACCAGCAGGGTGGTGTTCGAGCCGAGCGAGGCCACCTGCGCCGTGAAGGCGTCGCGCTCGCTGTCGTGCAGCAGCGTGAAGGCGTGCGCACTGGTGCCGACGGTGGGGATGCTGTAGCGGAAGCCCGCGGCCAGGTCGGAGGTCGAGCTGAAGCCGCCCACGAAGGCAGCGCGCGCGGCGGCCACGGCCGCCAGCTCGTGCGTGCGGCGGGCCCCCATCTCGATCAGCGGCCGCTCGCCGGCGGCGACCGACATCCTGGATGCGGCGGCGGCCACGGCCGAGTCGTGGTTGAGGATCGAGAGGATCACCGTCTCCAGCAGCACCGCCTCGGCGAAGGTGCCCTCGACGCGCAGGACGGGCGAGCCGGGGAAGTACACCTCGCCCTCGGGGTAGCCCCAGATGTCACCGCTGAAGCGGTAGTCCGCGAGGAAGGCCAGGGTGGCGTCGTCGACGACCTTGCCGTTGGCGAGGAAGTCGAGGATGGCACTGTCGAAGCGGAAGTTCTCCACGGCGTCCAGGACCCGTCCGGTGCCCGCGACCACGCCGTAGCGCCGGCCCTCGGGGAGCCGGCGCGTGAAGACCTCGAAGACCGAGCGGCGGTGCGCGGTGCCGGACCGCAGCGCGCCCTGCAGCATCGTCAGTTCGTACCGGTCGGTGAACAGCGCCGTGGACGGCACGGTCACCGGGAGTCCCAGGTCCGCAGTGTTCATGGCGCCGATGCTACCCCCGATACTCGTCAGAGTGACGATTTCCCGGCGCGGGGGCGATGCGGGGGCCGTTGCGCGGGGCCGAAGCGGGGACGACGCGGGGCCTTGCGGGGGGCCGTTTGTGCGGGCGAAGTCGGCAAGTGGCAGCATGGAACCTGTGAGTGTTGCACCGGTCGAGATCGAACGGCCCGATACGGGGGAGTCGCCCTTCGCGGTGACCGAGCCCGACGTCCCCTGGGTGACTCTGGTCCACAACGACCCCGTCAACCTCATGAGTTATGTGACCTACGTTTTCCAGGCGTACTTCGGCTACCCCAAGGACAAGGCGCACCGGCTGATGCTCGACGTCCACCACAAGGGCCGCGCGACGGTCTCCAGCGGCACGCGCGAGGAGATGGAGCGCGACGTGCAGGCCATGCACGGCTACGGACTGTGGGCGACCCTGTCGCAGGACCGTTGATGGCCGGGCACTTCGAGCCGCTCCCCGGCGGCGGGGCCGCCGTTGCCCTGGACGAGGTCGAGATCTCCATCCTGCGCAGCCTGGCCGTGCAGCTGCTGGAGCTGATCGGCCCCGGCGAGACGGACGGCCCCGAAGCGGCCGACCCGCTGGCCCGCCTGTTCGCGGAGGGCCCCAGTGAGCCTCCTGCCGATCCGGCCCTGGCCCGGCTCTTCCCCGATGCCTATGGCACCCCCGGCGCCGAGCAGGACCGGCAGGAGCGTGCGTACGCCGCCGAGTTCCGCCGCTACACGGAGAACGACCTGCGCGAACGCAAGCGCGAGGACGCCCTCGGGGTGGTGCGCTCGCTGGACGCGCTCACCGTTGCCGGGGACGGCGTGGCCGTGCTGCGGCTGGCCCCGCAGGAGGGCCGGCAGTGGCTGGGCGCGCTCAACGACCTGCGGCTGACGATCGCGGCCCGGCTGGAGATCACCACCGAGGACGACGGCGACGCGCTGTACCGGCTGCCGGACGCCGACCCCCGCAAGCCCATGGTCATGGCGTACCTGTGGCTGGGCGGACTGCAGGAGACGCTGGTGGAAGCACTGATGGCTTGATCGTTACTTGTCGGTATCCATATGCGTCCGCTCACCGAACGCTCAATTCCGGATAACGATCGAATCACTGTAACGGCGGCTATTAGCCGCCGTTATTGCTTTTGTCCTGATTTATTTGTGATGCAGGCCACTCCAGCTGCTCGTATGCCGAGACGATCTCACGGTCAACCGTGATACATCTTGCCGACCTGCCTCCGTGACGCCACCCCTGTCACGGCGGGAGCGCTTTGCCGGCCGACCGCCGGCACCGAGCAGGAACTCCATCCGGGGGGATCGGTACCCGATCCGGAGCAACCGGGTCGGTATGGAGAAAGGCGCACCACCATGACCTCTGAGCAGGTCGCGGACCGGACCGCAGTGCGGGACGGCGACGGAAGCGACAAGGAAGCTTCCGAGGGTTACCAGCGGGGACTGGGCAACCGTCAGATCCAGATGATCGCCATTGGTGGCGCCATCGGAACCGGTCTGTTTCTCGGCGCGGGCAAGGCCATTTCCAAGGCCGGACCGAGCCTCATCCTGGCCTATGCGATAGCCGGCCTGGTCATCTTCTTCATCATGCGAGCGCTCGGCGAGCTGCTCATGTACCGCCCGGTGTCGGGCTCCTTCTCGGAGTACGCCCGGGAGTTCCTCGGCCCCTTCTGGGGCTATGTGACCGGATGGACTTACTGGCTCTTCTGGGTCGTCACCGGAATCACCGAGGTGACCGCCGCGGCGACCTATGTGCAGTACTGGAACAAGTCGATTCCCCAATGGGCCTCGGCGCTGGTCTTCACCGTCCTGCTCTACTTCGTCAACCTGATCTCCGTGAAGCTCTTCGGTGAGCTGGAGTTCTGGTTCTCGATGGTCAAGGTCACCGCCATCATCGGCATGATCCTCATCGGCCTCGGCGTGATCATCCTCGGCTTCTCCAAGGCCGGTGACACCGCCTCCTTCACCCTGCTGTGGGACCACGACGGGTTCTTCCCCAAGGGCATCGGCGGCACGCTGATGACCCTGCAGATCGTGATGTTCGCCTTCCTCGCCGTCGAGCTCGTCGGCGTCACGGCGGGCGAGGCCGCCGACCCCAAGAAGACCCTGCCCAAGGCCATCAACACCGTGCCGTGGCGCATCGCCGTCTTCTACCTGGGCGCGCTGATCATCATCCTGTCGGTCGTCCCGTGGACCGAGTTCATGCCGGGCGTCAGCCCCTTCGTGGCGGCCTTCGCCAAGATCGGCCTGCCGGCCGGTGCGGGCATCGTCAACTTCGTCGTCCTCACCGCGGCACTGTCGTCCTGCAACTCCGGCATGTACTCCACCGGCCGCATGCTGCGCGACCTCTCGCTCAACGGCCAGGGCCCGAAGTTCTTCGGTCAGCTGTCCAAGAAGGGCCTGCCCTTCCGCGGCACCACCTTCTCGGCCGCGCTGATGCTCGTGGGCGTGTGGATCAACTACCAGTGGCCGGGCGACGCGTTCAACTACGTCGTCTCCTTCGCCACGATCTCCGGTATGTGGGCCTGGATCATGATCCTGCTCTGCCAGCTGCGCTACCGCCGCATGGCGAACGCGGGCCTGCTGCCGCAGTCGGAGTTCAAGGCCCCGGGCGCCCCCTGGACCAGCCTGTTCGCCCTGGCGTTCATCATCATGGTCATCGTCCTGATGGGCATCGACGAGGACGCGCGGATCTCCCTGTACTGCGCGCCGATCTGGGCCGCGATCATGTGGGTCTCGTACCTCGTGCTCAAGCGCCGCAACCCGCAGGCGTTCGCGCGCCGTGACTACACGGCCGCCGTCGAGAAGACCGAAGCGGCCGCCTGACCGCAGGCGTCCCTCACCGGGCCCGCTCGCACCCTCCGGGGTGCGAGCGGGCCCGTTGTTTTGACGCCGGGCCTTCGCGGCGCCTGGCCTCGCGGCGCTGAAGATCCAGCCACAACGGATCGACACCGCCCCCGCCCCGTGCGGGGGCGCCCCGTGGGGGCGCGGGGAACTGCGCGACAAGCCACGACGTGCCCGCAGGCAGGGTGCCGTGCTGCGCCCGGGCCTCGGGGTGGTGCGTCGACTGCGGGCCGTCGGCGGCCGATCGCGCCCACGCGGCGGCAGCCGCAGATCGACACCGCCCCGCACCCCTACGGGGCGCCGCGGTGGCGCGTGACGAAGATCCGCCGGACACGGCCTAGGTCGACGAGCGTGTGCCCGGGGACGGGGCGGGAGAGGCCGCAACGGACTCCGTGGGCCGGGCTTCGAGGTCGAGGAGGAACCGCTTGGCCGGTATGCCTCCGGCGTAGCCCGTCAGCCGGCCGTGCGCGCCTATGACCCGATGGCAGGGCAGCACCAGACACAAAGGATTGGACCCGAGCGCCACGCCCACGGCCCGCGCCGCGCCGGGCCGGCCGATCGCCGTCGCGATCTGCGCATAGGTCGTCGTCCGGCCGTAGCCCGCCTGCCGGTCGACCGCCCGGAGCACCTCGCGGGCGAAGTCACTGGCCAGCCTTGGATCCAGCGGCACGGAGAAGGTGCGGCGCTCACCGGCGAGGTAGGCGTCGATCTGCGCCTGCGCCTGCTCCAGCACCGCGCGCTGGCCGGGGCGGACGGTGCTCGGGTCGTCGGTGCTGTGCCGGGCCACCCGGGACAGCTTGCGTTGCACCACGTCCACGGGGGCGAAGCCGCAGTAGAGCAGGGCGTCTTCCGAAGCGGCCAGCGACAGCCGGCCCACCGCGGTGTCGTGCCTCGTCACCGCCACGGAGTCCAGCAGAAGCGAGCGGTTCTCGGTCACCGGGACCTCCTTGTCCGGTTCAGGCCGGCACGGGCCGGCAGCTCTTGCAGGGGCGGTACCCGGCGTGCTGGGCCTCCGCGGCCGAGCGGAAGGGCACCCGGTGCGGCGGCGTGATCCTGCGGGCATGCGCACAGGTCGGGTGGCAGTAGATGTGGGTCGTGTCGCTGCCGAGGAAGACCGTCTCCAGCCGCGTCAACGACTCGATGTACTCCGGGTCCATCCCCTCCGCCCGGCGCAGAGCGGCTCCCGCATCACGGCCGTACGCCGCGTCGTAAGGGATCCCCCTGTCGTCGGCCACCCGGTGGCAGGGAATGAGCACATGCACCGGATTCCTCGCCAGCGCCTCGATGACCGGGGCCGTCCCGGCGAGCCCGGCCTCGTGGGCCACCCAGGAGACCGGCCGTATCTGCCCACGCGGAATACGGCGCACGGCTCCCAGCACGGCCTGCTCCACGGCGCTCAGGCCCCCCAGGTCGATGGCCACTCCCGAGGCGCGCCCCGTCCGCAGCGCGGGCCGCACTCCGGCGGGCGGATCCGCGGCGGAGATCGCCGAACGTCCGGTGCGCGCCAGGTGTTTCTCCTCGAACTCCCGGCGGTCGGCGACCACCGCTGCCAGCGTGGCCCCCGTCAGCGCCCGCCCGTTGCCCGCGACATAGAGACCGCCTGCGGGTGAGTCGACCAGGGCGTATGTGTCGTAGCGGCTCTGTGCGATCCCCAGAGCCTTGAGGACCCCCAGCTCGAATTCCGTCGGGGCGTCCTCGGCCCCCAACGCCGCCAGCATCCCCTCCAGGGGCGTCACCCCCGAGGGGCCGTTGACACTGCTCATGTCATCACCTCCTTCAGCATGGATTCCTCCGTCTCCAGGGCTTCGCGTAGCTTGGCCAGCCCCCGGGAGACCTGTGCCTTGACCGTGCCGACGGCACACTGCTGCGCCTCGGCCACCTCGGCGTAACTGAGCCCCATCACATGGCGCATGATCACTGCGGCCCGGTAGCGCTCCGGCAGCGTGGCCAGTGCGTCGACGAGCGCCTTGCGCTCGACGGTGGCCGTCGCCTGCTCCTCCGGCCCCGGCCGGTCGTCGGGCCAGCCGAGGCCGGCCTCCTCCACCCGGCCCGCCGAGACCGGCCGTCTGCTCTTGGACCGGAGGTCGTTGCGCCAGACGTTCGTCGCGATGCTCATCAGCCACGCCCGTGGCCGGAGCGAACGCCGACGGGAGGGGGAGAACTCCCGCAGCGCCACGTAAGCGCGCAGGAACGTGTCCTGTCCCAGGTCGTCCGCCTCGGCGGGTGAGCCGGTGAGGCGTAATAAATACGTGCGGATCGCCGAGCCATGGACCCGGACCAGTTCCACGAAGCCGTCGTCGAGGTCCAAGGCCAGACGATCAGTCAGCTGCCCTGTCATCTCGTCCATTACCCAATGAACACCGACGGCTCGCCATCGGTTGCCCGCCGCCGGGTGCCCAGCCGGGCCGCCCCGGCACTGAGCACGGCCATGACCATGCACGTGGCGAGGACCAGACCCAGCGCCGAGGCGGACCGCTCCGGCGAGCCGTTCCCGGCGAGGGCGAGATAGCCGCCGCCCAGGGCGGCCACCCCCAGTGCCCCGCAGAGCTGGGCGTTGGTGCTGATCACCCCGGACAGGTCGGCGGCATAGCGGTCCGGCATGGCGGACGTCATCCAGCCGATCAGGGCGTTGGAGCTGATGCCGAGCCCCAGCCCGCCGATGCCCAGCAGCACGAAGAGCGTCGGCCCGCTGTGGTGGCCGCAGAGCACATAGACCCACACCGCGGCATAGCCCACGGCCAGGACCAGGCAGCCCACCACCGGCATCGCGGCCCGGCGCTCCTCGGGTATCCGGGCGAGCAGCGGACCGGCGAACCCGAAGGCGGTCACCCACGACACCATCGCCAGCCCCGCGTACGTCGGCCCGTGCCCCAAACCGTCCTGCAGGTAGACGGCGAGCACGAAGAGCAGGGCGAAGTACGTCAGCGTGGTCACGCCGTGGGCGACCAGCGGCCATCGCACCGCCGGCTCGCGTATCACCTCCTCGGCGATCAGCGGGCGCCCGCCCTTCGCCGCCAGGCGCCGCTGCCCGATGCGGAAGGCGGCGAACAGCGCGCCGCTGGCGGCCAGGGAGACCCACATCCACACCGACCAACCCTGGTCCGTGCTCAGCAGCAGCGGGACGATCAGCAGCAGCACGGCGGCCGCCAGCAGCGCCATGCCGCGCAGGTCGAGTTCCTCGGCCCGCCGGTCGCCCTCGTCCTGCGGGATCCAGCGCATTGCCGCGTAGATCAGGAACAGCCCCACGGGCACGTTGATCAGGAAGATGGGCCGCCAGCCGGTGCCGTAGAGGTCGGCCGCTATCAGCAGACCTCCCAGCGCCTGCCCGGCCACGGCGCCTCCCGACAGGGCGACGGCGTAGTAGCCCAGTGCCTTGATGCGCAGATCCCCGCGGAAGTGCAGCTGGATGCCGCTGAGCACCTGCGGCACCATCAGCGCCGCCCCGGCGCCCTGCACCAGCCGGGCCACGATCAACTGGACGGGCCCGGTGGCCAGGGCACAGGCCAGCGACGCACCGGTGAAGACCGCCATCCCCGCGTTGAAGACGCGGCGATGGCCGTGTGCCGCGCCCAGCCGGGCCCCGGCCACCAGCAGCACGGCGTAGGCCACCACATAGCCCGACACCACGAGCCCGGCCTCGCCGCCGGACGCGCCCAGTCCGGACTGTATGGACGGCGCCGCTATGTTGGCGATGGCGGTGTCCACATTGGCCATGAACTGCGCGGCCAGCAGCACCGCCAGCACACGCCAGCGACGCCTGTCCGTGAGCGCCGCCCCCTTCTGCACTGCGCCGGGTCGCGACATGCTGTCTCCCACCCTCCTGAGCGGTGTCGTCAGCCGGAGATGCCGAGGGCGAGCGGAGGCCGGCCGATCTCCCTGAGATCCGGCACCACCAGGTCAGCGGCCCGCAGTTCCGCGGCCGAGTGCGTGGTGGTGAGCCCCACGCAGGCCATTCCGGCCCCCTTGGCGGCGGCCACCCCCGCGGGGGCGTCCTCGAAGGCCACGGCGCGGGCCGGCTCCACTCCCAGGGCCGCGCATCCGGCCAGATAGCCCTCGGGGTCGGGCTTTCCCCGGCTCACGTCCTCCGCGGTGATCAGGGCCGAGAACATCTCGGCCCCGCCGACCAGCGCGAGGAGCTCCCGGGCGTGCTCCCGCAGGCCGGAGGTGACCACCGCCATCGGCACGCCCTCGGCGGCCAGCAGCTTGACCAGGGTCTCCGCCCCCGGAACCGCATACGCGGCAGGAATGCCGGGCCCGTTGAGATATCCCACGGCTTCGTCGAAGAGCTCGTCCACGGTGCTGCCCGGGAACCGGTGGACGTGGTCGGCCAGTGCTTCCTTGCCCCGCCGTCCGACGAAGGAGGCGAGCAACGCGTCGTCCACCTCCAGGCCGTGGGTCCGGAAAAGGCGGGTCCATGCGGCACGGCTGCGATGTTCGGTGGCCACCAGCGTGCCGTCGAGGTCGAAGAGCGCGGCGTGCCACGGCGGACTGCCGGATTCCGTCCGCACCACGGAGGGATCGGTCATGAGGTGAGTGCCAGCCTTTCCTGCGTTCGGTGCTTGTCCTGCGGCTTCTTCTGCTGCTGTGTCACGCGCCGGGGCGCACGGCCTTCGTGGACGCCGCGAGGGTCTCTTCGAGACCCTCGTAAAGGTGCTGCCACGGCCGCTGCGTCTGGAGGGCGGCGGCCCCCCGCACCACCGCCGCGTCGTGGTGACGCCGGGCGGCGATCTGCAGACCGACGGGGACCCCGTTGGAGGCCAGGCCGACGGGGACGGTGGCGGCCGGGCTGCCGATCAGGTTGAAGGGGCTGGTCATCGACCAGCCGACGAACCTGTCGACGGCCTGGCCCGCGACCTGCGCGGGGCCGACCGTGGTGCGCGTGGTGTCGTTGGGGATCCCGGCGATCGAATTGACCGGGCTGATGATCAGGTCGAACTCGTCGAAGACGCTCTCGAAGGTGTCGAGCACCTGGGTGCGCAGCAGATCCGCCAGGCGGAAGTCCACGGCGCTCAGGCCCGCACCGACCGCCACGCTCTCCCGGTAGCCGGGGTCGATCCGCTCGTCGCCGGCGAAGTCCAGCCCCATCGGCCGGCTGATCTCGGCGGACTCGGCGTGGGCGAGCGAGAGGTAGCGCCGCCAGGTCGCGGTCAGCTCCGCGTGCGGCACCGGCAGCCGGAAGTCCGCCTCGACGACCTCCGCGCCCGCCTCCTTGAACGCCGGCAGCGCCGCCCGCACCAGCTGCTCCACCTCCGCCTCGACCGGATAGCCACCGAGGTCGGGGCTGTAGGCGATGCGCATGCCCTGCAGCGAGGGTGTCAGCGCGGAGGCGAGCGTGTCGCCGACGGGGAAGGAGTAGGGGTCCCTGGGATGCGGCCCGGACATCAGGTCCAGCCCGAGGACGGCATCCTCCACGGTCCGCGCCAGGGGTGCGTAGCAGACCATCGGGTTCAGCCGCCGGAAGGCGTTGGGCCGGGCGGGCACGGCGACCCTGCCGAAGGTCGTCATCATCGTGAACACGCCGCAGAACGCCCCGGGGACGCGCAGGGAACCCCCCGCGTCCGACCCCTGGGCCAGCGGCACCATGCCCGAGGCGACCGCGGCGGCGCTGCCGCCGGACGACCCGCCGGCGTTCATGGCGGGGTTGAACGGGGTGGATGCCGGGCCGAACAGGGCGCTGTCGGTCGTCGCCTTGAAGCCGAACTCCGGCGTGTTCGTCTTCCCGACCACGATGGCGCCCGCCCGCACCAGCCGCTCGACGCATTCGATCGTGTCCGGCGCGATCTCGTTGGCGAAGATCAGCGATGCGCGGGTGGTCCGGACGCCGGCCACCGGATCGAGATCCTTCACGCCGATGGGCACACCGTGCAGCGGCCCGACGTCGGCTCCCGACAATAAGGCGCGCGCCGCCCGCTCGGCCGCCGCCAGTGCCTCGTCGTGGCACACCGTGACGAAGGCATTTACCACTCCGTTGTACTCCTCGATGCGCTCCAGACTCTTGCGCACCGCCTCGACAGGGGAGACGTCCCCGGCCCGGATGAGCTCGGCGAGGCGGCCGGCGGTCAGCGATGCAAAATCTTCCATGGACCTCGTCCTCTTCGGAATCGGTACGGATCGAACGACCCCGGACCATGGCCGGTCAGCAGGTCATCGTCTCGTCGTAGGGGAAACACCGGCGGACGCCGCCGGGTTGCACCGCACGGTCCACCCGGCGGGACCGGGCTCCTGCCGCACGAGCCGCTTGCCCCTGCGGCGCCGGCCGGCCCCTCACGGGCGATCCCCATGCCGAGGAGGGCCCGAGGGGAACCGTGGATCTTTGTTCATACAGGTGAAACACCGGCGTGCCCCCGAGCGTTGCGCCCTGCCTATCCTTTGCGCATGCTGACCATCACGCAGGCCCTGTACGACCGCATCGTCGAGCATGCCCGCGCCGACCACCCCGACGAGGCGTGCGGAGTGATCGCCGGTCCGGTCGGCAGCGGTCGCCCCGAGCGGTTCATCCCCATGCTCAACGCCGCCCGTTCGCCCACGTTCTACGAGTTCGACTCCACCGACCTGCTCAAGCTCTACCGCGAGATGGACGACCGCGACGAGGAGCCCGTCGTGATCTACCACTCGCACACGGCGACCGAGGCATATCCCTCGCGAACCGACATTTCGTACGCCAACGAGCCCGGCGCCCACTACGTCCTGGTCTCCACGGCCGACACCGACGGCGCCGGCCCCTTCCAGTTCCGCTCCTTCCGCATCCTCGACGGCGAGGTCACCGAGGAGGCGGTCGAGGTGGTCGACGCGTACTGAGACGCGTACCGAGACGCGTACTGAGCGGTGAGACGCCGCATCCCGCCACATGGGACGAACATGCGGTGGGCGCACGGGGAATCGATACGATGCGCCCACGGTTCCCCACGACGTACCAGGAATCCCTCCGCACTCCGGCAGGAGCACACACCATGGCCATCGAGGTCCGCATCCCGACCATCCTGCGCACGTACACCGACGGGCAGAAGGCCGTCGAGGGCAGCGGCGCCACGCTCGACGACCTCTTCCGTGACCTCGACAGCAGGCACAAGGGCATCCGCGAGCGCCTGGTGGACGAATCCGGTGAGCTGCGCCGCTTCGTGAACGTCTACCTCAACGACGAGGACGTCCGCTTCCTCTCCGGCATCGCGACCGAGCTCGGTGACGGCGACAACGTCACCATTCTCCCGGCCGTCGCCGGCGGCATGGCCTGATCGGGCGCCCGGCGTGCGCTACGACAGCCCCTTGGCGGCGGTGGGCAACACCCCGCTCGTCCGCCTGCCCCGCCTGTCCCCGTCCGCCGACGTGCGGATCTGGGCCAAGCTGGAGGACCGCAACCCGACCGGTTCGGTGAAGGACCGCCCCGCCCTGCACATGATCGAGCAGGCGGAGAAGGCGGGTCGGCTGACCCCGGGCTGCACCATCCTGGAGCCCACCTCCGGCAACACCGGCATCTCCCTGGCGATGGCGGCCCGGCTCAAGGGCTACCGCATGGTGTGCGTCATGCCGGAGAACACCAGCCAGGAACGCCGGGAACTGCTGGCCATGTGGGGCGCCGAGATCATCCCCTCTCCTGCCGCCGGCGGCTCCAACACGGCCGTGCGGGTGGCCAAGGAGCTCGCCGAGCAGCACCCGGACTGGGTGATGCTCTACCAGTACGGCAACCCCGACAACGCCGGCGCGCACTACGCCACCACCGGTCCGGAGATCCTCGCCGACCTGCCGGAGATCACCCACTTCGTCGCCGGCCTGGGCACCACCGGCACCCTGATGGGCGTCGGCCGCTATCTGCGCGAGCACAAGCCGGACGTGAGCATCGTCGCGGCGGAGCCGCGCTACGACGATCTGGTCTACGGGCTGCGCAACCTGGACGAGGGCTTCGTGCCCGAGCTCTACGACGCGACGGTGCTCACCACCCGCTTCTCGGTGGGTTCCGAGGACGCCGTCCGCCGCACCCGCGAACTGCTGGCCGAAGAGGGCATCTTCGCCGGCATCTCCACCGGTGCCGTGCTGCACGCCGCGCTCGGAGTCGCCCGTAAGGCCGTACGGGCGCAGCAGAGCGCCGACATCGTCTTCGTCGTCGCCGACGGCGGCTGGAAGTACTTGTCCACCGGCGTCTACACCGCCGCCACCACGGAAGAGGCCGTCGCGGCGCTGCACGGCCAGCTCTGGGCCTGACCGGGTCGGCGGGCGCACGGCGCGCGCACGCGCGGGGGCACCCCGCGCATGGGTGAAGTCGCTACTACCGATGTTGGGACGCTGCTGACATCATCACGTGGGAGACGCACATGAACTGTCCCGCATGTGGATCTTCGGACATGAGGCAACTCAACAATGGAAACTGGCAGTGCGGAAACTGCGGCGCGGTCACGGCTGGAGCGCACACGGCTCGACAGGGCGGCCTGGGAAGCGCTCGCCCCTGAGACGCGTGAGCGGCTCTCGGCGTTCATGACGCCGGAGGTGTTCACGGTGACGGCCGGCAGCGAGGAGTCGGCCGACCGCTTCCAGCGCTTCATGGAGACGCTGGACCGCGCGGAGCGGCACCGCCCGCTGTAGTCGCGCCCGCCCAGGGCCGCACGCCGCCGGCGAGCGCCCTGCGCACTTCCGTACGCCCCGGGCCCCGGTCGCGCGCCCTCACCGGCAGCGCGGCCGGGGCCCCGCGTCTTCCCGGGGTGGCCGAGGCCCGGGCCCGGCCACGTCCGTCCTGGTGATTCCGCCCACACGCCCTGTTCGCGGAGGAGTCACCGACCGGATCTCGTCTTACCCTCGACTGCACGCATGGCCCCCCGTAACCGGCCCACGGAGGTTCAGGCCCGCATGAAGCTCACCGTCGTCGGATGCTCGGGCTCGTTCCCGTCCACGGACTCGGCCTGCTCGAGCTATCTGGTGGAGGCCGACGGCCACCGGGTCCTCCTCGACATGGGCAACGGCGCCCTCGGCGAGCTCCAGCGCCACGTCGGTCTGTACGACCTCGACGCCGTGCTCCTCTCCCATCTGCACCCGGACCACTGCATCGACATGTGCGGGTACTTCGTCGCCCGCTACTACCGTCACGACGGCGGCCGGGCCGGCGCCATCCCCGTCCACGGTCCCGAGGGCACCGAGAAGCGGCTGCTGACCGCGTACGGCGACGTGCCCGACGAGGCGTGCATGAGCGAGGTCTTCGACTTCCGCACCCTGACCCCGGGCACCTTCCAGGTGGGCCCGCTGACGGTGCGTACGGTACGGGTGAGCCACCCCGTGGAGGCGTTCGCCTTCCGGGTCGAACACGGTGGCTCCTCGCTGGTGTACTCCGGCGACACCGGCCCCTGCGAGGCCCTCGACGAGCTCGCCCGCGGCGCCGACCTGCTCCTGTGCGAGGCGTCCTTCACCCACGGCAAGGAGGACATCCCCGGCCTCCACCTCAACGGTCGCCAGGCGGGCGAGGTGGCCCACGCGGCGGGTGTCGGCCGGCTCGTGCTGACCCACATCCCGCCGTGGACGGACCCCCTGACCAATCTGCGCGACGCGCGCTCGGTCTACGGCGGCCCGGCGGAACTGGCCCGCGCGGGCGCGGTGTACGAGCTGTAATACCCCGGCTCCCGTACAGCCGGTACGACGAAGCCCCCGGAACACCTGACGGTTCCGGGGGCTTCGGGTCTCACGGCCCGGTCAGGACGTCACTTGACGTCCTCGAGCTGCCCTTCGGGCTCGCGGCCCGGGGTCGGGATGTTGAACTTCGTAATGGCGAACCGGAAGATCGCGTAGTACAGCGCGCCGAAGCACAGACCCACGAGCATCAGCATCCACGGCTTGGTGGCGATGCCGAGGTTCAGCAGGAAGTCGATGACACCGGCGGAGAAGCCGAAGCCGTCCTTCATGCCGAGCGCCCAGGTCAGGGCGTGCGAGACACCCGTGAGCACCGCGTGCACCGCGAACAGGGCCGGGGCGAGGAACATGAAGGTGAACTCGATCGGCTCGGTGACGCCCGTGACGAAGGAGGTCAGGGCCAGCGAGCCCATCATGCCCGCGACGCGCTTGCGGTTCTCGGGGCGGGCGCAGTGCACGATCGCCAGGCAGGCGGCGGGCAGGCCGAACATCATGATCGGGAAGAAGCCGGTCATGAACTGGCCCGCGCTCGGGTCGCCGGCCAGGAAGCGGGCGATGTCGCCGTGCTTGCCCTGGTAGTCGCCGGCCTGCAGCCACGGGAAGGAGTTGAGCAGGTGGTGCATGCCCACCGGGATCAGCGCGCGGTTGAAGACGCCGAAGATGCCCGCGCCCACGGCGCCGGAGCCGACCAGCCACTCGCCGAAGTTGTGCAGACCCGTGCCGAGGACCGGCCAGATGAGACCGAAGAGGATGCCGATGAGCAGGCCGGCGAAGGCCGAGATGATCGGGACCAGGCGGCGGCCGCCGAAGAAGCCCAGCCACTCGGGCAGCTTCTTGCGGTGGTAGCGCTGGTAGAGCAGGGCGACGACGATGCCCATGACGACGCCGCCGAGGACGCCGGCGTTGACCGGCGCTTCCGTCATGACGATCTTGCCGTCGACGACCTTGGCGACCTTGGGCAGGTTGCTGTCGGTGAAGGTGGCCAGGACCTTCTGGAAGACCAGGTAACCGGCGACGGCGGCGAGCGCCGTGGAGCCGTCGGACTTCTTCGCGAAGCCGATGGCGACACCGACGGCGAAGAGCAGGGCCATGTTGTCGAGCAGGGCGCCGCCGCCCGCCGACATGTACCCTGCGATCTTGGTGACGAACTCCGGGAAGGAGTCGCGGCCGAGCATGTCGGTGTTGCCCAGCCGGACCAGGAGCGCCGCGGCCGGCAGGACGGCCACCGGCAGCATGAGGCTGCGGCCGATGCGCTGCGCGACCGCCATGGCACCGGCGCCGAACTTCTTCTTCTCTTCCGGTGCGGCCTTTTCAGGCGCCTTCTTCGCCGCCTTGGCTGCCGTACTCATCGGATTCCTCCAGGTGAGGCGGGCGCTCGGGGGAAGTGGAGGGGCCCGCAATTTGGTCTACACCACTAGTGGTTTAGACCTGTTGTAGCACGTGTGCCGGGCATAAAGGAATCCACTGTTCCCCGTGGTGGGGGCCACAAGGTTAAGGATGGCGTCAGCGCCCTGCGCTGGGTCACCCGCCCCTCACGTGCCGTTGCCGCACAGGCCGCAAAAGCGGCGAAAACCGCTGAAGGGCTCCCGCCCGTGTCGCCGGACGGTTCTACTCGACGGTCTTCTTCTCGATCTCTTCCGCGATCTCCTCCGGTTCACGCCCCGGAGTCGGCAGATCGAAGAAAATGATCGCCACGCGGAAGAGCACGTAATAGACGGCGGCGAAGACCAGCCCGATGGGAATGATCAACCACGGCCTGGTCGCGAGTCCCCAGTTGATGACGTAGTCGATCAGGCCCGCCGAGAAGCTGAAGCCGTCGTGCACCCCCAGTCCCCAGGTGACGGCCATCGACACGCCCGTCAGCAGCGCGTGCACCACGTAGAGCGCCGGCGCGATGAAGAGGAAGGAGTACTCGATGGGCTCGGTGATGCCGGTGACCAGGGAGGTCAGACCGACCGAGAGCATCATGCCGCTCACCGCCTTGCGGTGCTCCGGCCGCGCGCAGTGGGCGATCGCCAGGGCCGCGGCCGGCAGGGCGAACATCATGATGGGGAAGAAGCCCGAGGTGAACTGACCGGCGTGCGGATCGCCCGCCAGGAAGCGGTTGATGTCGCCGTGCACCACCTGGCCGTCCGGCTTGGTGTACGAACCGAACTGGAACCAGACGAAGACGTTCAGGAACTGGTGCACACCGATCACCAGCAGGGCGCGGTTGGCCACACCGAAGATCCCGGCACCCCATGCGCCCAGGTCCGACAGCCACTCGCTGAAGCTCGTCAGCCCCCGGCCGACCGGCGGCCAGATCCACAGGCACAGTGCCGCGAAGGCGATCGCCACGAACGCCATGATGATCGGCACCAGTCGGCGCCCGTTGAAGAAGCCCAGCCAGTCCACCAGCCGCACGCGGTGGTACCGCTGCCAGAACCACGCCGCCAGCAACCCGATGACGATGCCGCCGAAGACGCCAGGGTTCTGGTACGTCGCCGGGCCCGCCGGCCCCGTCGTCCCCACGCACACCCCGCCCAGCAGGCCCAGGCCCGTGAAGTGCCCGCCGCCCGGGCACGTCTCGGGGAACTGGTGCACCACCGCGTAATAGACGAGGAAGCCCGTCACCGCCGCCAGCGCCGTCGAACCGTCCGCCTTCTTCGCCATGCCGATCGCCACACCGACCGCGAACAGCAGCGGCAGCCCCAGGGAGGAGTCCAGCAGCGCCCCGCCCGCGCCCGCCATCACCTTGGCGACGTCCGTCCAGCCCAGGCCGTCCTTGCCGAAGACGTCGGGCTGCCCCAGGCGGTTGAGGATGCCGGCCGCGGGCAGCACCGCGATCGGCAGCTGCAGGCTGCGGCCCATCTTCTGCAGGCCCTGGAACAGGCCCTGCAGCCGCATGCGGCCGCCGGAAGCCGGGGCGGCGGTCGAGCTCATCGGCGTCCTCCCGGCGGCTGGCATACTGGTGTAGACCACTTGCGGCGCGCTTCCGGGACCCATCCTTCGCCAGATGGCGGACGAGCGCCCGCACAGCTGGTCCGAACGTGGAATACCGTGGGAAAGCCGGTCGGCGGCACCGCCGAAGGGCGCAAGACAACTCAGGAGTGCACATGGCCAGCAAGGCTGAGAAGATCGTCGCCGGCCTCGGCGGTATCGACAACATCGAGGAGATCGAGGGCTGCATCACCCGCCTGCGCACCGAGGTCGCCGACGCCTCCCTCGTCGACGAGGCCGCACTCAAGGCCGCCGGCGCCCACGGTGTCGTGAAGATGGGCACCGCCATCCAGGTCGTCATCGGCACCGACGCGGACCCCATCGCCGCGGAGATCGAGGACATGCTGTGAGCTGAGCCACCGCGCTCCGCAGCCGGGCCCCGCCGGAACCGTACCGAAACGGTCAACCGGAACGGGGCCCGTCTTTTGTCCCGATAGGCTCACCACCATGTCTCGCATCGACGGCCGCACGCCCGACCAGCTCCGCCCCGTGACCATCCAGCGCGGCTGGAGCAAGCACGCCGAAGGCTCCGTCCTCGTCTCCTTCGGCGACACCAAGGTCCTTTGCACCGCCAGCGTCACCGAAGGGGTACCGCGCTGGCGCAAGGGCACCGGAGAGGGCTGGGTCACCGCCGAGTACGCGATGCTGCCCCGCGCCACCAACACCCGCGGCGACCGCGAGTCCGTGCGCGGCAAGATCGGCGGCCGTACCCACGAGATCTCCCGCCTCATCGGCCGCTCCCTGCGCGCCGTCGTCGACTACAAGGCCCTCGGCGAGAACACGATCGTCCTCGACTGCGACGTCCTGCAGGCCGACGGCGGCACCCGCACCGCCGCCATCACCGGCGCCTACGTGGCGCTGGCCGACGCCATCACCTGGGCCCAGGGCAAGAAGCTCGTCAAGCACGGCCGCAAGCCGCTGACCGGCACCGTCTCCGCCGTCAGCGTCGGCATCGTCGACGGCACCCCCCTGCTCGACCTGTGCTACGAGGAGGACGTGCGCGCCGAGACCGACATGAACGTCGTCTGCACCGGCGACGGCCGTTTCGTCGAGGTCCAGGGCACCGCCGAGGCCGCCCCCTTCGCCCGCGACGAGCTCACCCGCCTCCTCGACCTCGCCGTCGCCGGCTGCGCCTCCCTCGACGCCGCCCAGCGCCAGGCCCTGGAGGGCACCCTGTGAGCACCCGGCGCCTCGTTCTCGCCACCCGCAACGCCGGGAAGATCACCGAGCTGCGCGCCATCCTCGGCGCGGCCGGCCTCGACGTCGAACTCGTCGGCACCGACGCCTACCCCGACGTCCCCGACGTGAAGGAGACCGGCGTCACCTTCGCGGAGAACGCCCTCCTCAAGGCCCACGCCCTCGCCCGCGCCACCGGACTGCCCGCCGTCGCCGACGACTCCGGCCTGTGCGTCGACGTCCTCGGCGGCGCCCCCGGCATCTTCTCCGCCCGCTGGGCCGGCCGGCACGGCGACGACCGCGCCAACCTGGAGCTGCTCCTGGCCCAGCTCTCGGACATCGCCGACGAGCACCGCGGCGCCCACTTCGCCTGCGCCGCCGCCCTGGCCCTGCCGGACGGCACCGAGCGCGTCGTCGAGGGCCGCCTCGAAGGCACGCTGCGGCGAGCGCCGTCGGGCAGCGGGGGCTTCGGCTACGACCCGATCCTGCAGCCGCTGGACGACACGCGCACCTGCGCGGAACTGACGCCGCAGGAGAAGAACGCGATCAGCCACCGGGGCAAGGCCTTCCGCGGGCTGGTGCCGGTGGTCCGGGAGCTGCTGGCCCCGTGAACGCCGAAGGGCCGTCCCGCTGAACGCGGACGGCCCTTTGTTCTCTGTGCGGCCGGAGGGACTCGAACCCTCACGGGTGTGAACCCACTGGGACCTAAACCCAGCATGACTGCCAATTCCATCACGGCCGCTCGGCACGGCCATCGTACTGGGCCGCAGCTCGGCCGCGACCACGGTCATCGGTATTCGGCCGCCCGCGGCCGCCACTGCCCCGAGGGCCTGGACCGGGCACGGCAGTTCACCCGCCGCCGGCGCGGTGCGGTACGCGTGTCCATCCGCGCGCAAGGGAACGTCCGGCCGTATTTCTCCGTCACTCAGGGTGGGGAGGGCAGGCCCCCGCAGGAACGGCCGCCCGTGAGCGAGGAAGAGAGCCGATGACCGATCGCGCCGCGGCCCGGTGGGCCGGCCTGCGTACCGTGGTTGCCGGGCTCGCCGGGGTGCTCGCGCTGGTGCTGGGTGCGGTGTGGCTGGGGGACGTCACGGACCGGGCGAGCGTGGTGGACGCGGCGCCGAAGACGGCGGCCGCCCAGAAGTCGAGCGCCCAGCAGGACTCCCAGGTGGAGCTGGACGGCGCCACCTCGCGGCAGCTGCCGGGCGTACGCGACTGCGGGGTCGGCGAGCCGGTGCCGGAGCCGACGATCATCACGCTGGACTGCTCGACCTCGGGCCGGGTCGCCAGCGGCATCCGCTGGGACGACTACGCGGCGGACGGCGCGGCCGGCAGCGGCGTGGTGCAGGTCTCCGGCGGCGCGGCGGGCGGCGCGGGCAAGTCCTTCCCGGCCAAGCTGCGCCTGTACGGACCCAAGGAGGTGGACGGCTCCGTGGCGTTCACCGCGCTCGAAGTCGTCTACACGGGTGCCACCCCGGCGGGTGAGCACCGAGAGGTGCTCCCGATCGCGTGATGGGTATCCGGGGCCGGATCGCGTTCGCGATCTCCTTCGTCACCGCCTTGGCCGTGGTGGTGCTGGGCGTGGCCGTGCACCACATTTCCGGGCTGGAGCGCGAGCGCCAGGCCAAGGCGTACCAGGACGGCCTGCTGAGCTCGGCACTGCAGATCTACCAGCGCGACGGTTCGCTGGCGCTGGGTGCGCAGCTCGACGACTCGACCTTGCCCTTCCCGCTGCGGCAGGCGACGGCGAAGGGCGAGTCCGGGACGTACATCAGCGGGGGCGAGGACCCGCGCGTGTGGGCGGCCACGCCCGTCGGCGGCGACAAGGTCCTGTCGATCTCGGCGTCGTACCCGGCGCGCGACCCGTTCCAGACGGCGCTGGACAAGGCGCTCGTGGTGGCGGGCGCGGCGACCGTGGCGCTGATGGCCGTGGTCGCGTGGTTCGTGGCGCAAGGGCTGTCGCGGCGGCTGCGGCTGAGCGCGGCGGCGGCGCGGCGGATCGCGGCGGGCGAGGCGCCGGACGCCCGGGCGCTGGACAGCGGCGGCCGCGACGAGGTGGCCGAACTGGGCCGCTCGGTGCACCACATGGCGACGTCACTGGCCGCGCGGGTCTCCGCGGAGCGGCAGTTCACCGCGGACGTGGCGCACGAGCTGCGCACCCCGGTCGCCGGTCTGGTGGCGTCGGCGGAGCTGCTGCCGCACCCGCGCGCGGTGGAGATGGTGCGCGAACGGGCGCAGACGATGCGGGCGCTGGTCGAGGACCTGCTGGAGGTCTCCCGGCTGGACGCGGGCGTGGAGAGTGCGCAGCTGGACGCGGTGGAGCTGCCGTCGCTGGTGCGCGGGGTGGTGGGCCGGGCGCAGGGCCAGCGCGGGGTGGCCGACGTGGCCGTGTCGGTGGTCGGCGAGGGCCGCATCGTGAGCACGGACGCGCGCCGGGTGGAGCGCATTTTGGTCAACATCCTGGCGAACGCGGCCAAGCACGGGCGGCCGCCGATCGAGGTGACGGTCGACGGCACGCGGATCGTGGTGCGCGACCACGGCGACGGCTTCCCGCCGGGGCTGGTGGACCAGGGGCCGCGCCGGTTCCGGACGGCGGCGCCGGAGCGCGGCACGGGCCACGGCCTGGGGCTGACGATCGCGGTGGGCCAGGCGGCGGTGCTGGGGGCGCGGTTGTCGTTCGGGGAGGCGGACGGCGGCGGTGCCATGGCCGTCCTCGACCTGCCGGAGGCCGAGGACGTGCCGGAGGACGTGGCGGTGACGGCCTCGGGGCCGTGAGGCGCGGGCCGTGTGTGCGGGCCGTGTATGCGGGCCGTGTGTAAGGCCCGGCGTCCGTGGCTGCAGCCCCTTACGGCCGGCCCGCGGCGGTCTACAGCCCCAGGTCCTTGATGATCTTGGCGACGTGGCCCGTGGCCTTGACGTTGTACAGGGCGCGCTCGACCTTGCCCTCCTCGTCCACGATCACGGTGGAGCGGATCACGCCGGTGACCGTCTTGCCGTACAGCTTCTTCTCGCCGAAGGCGCCGTACGCCTCCAGGGTCGACTTGTCGGGGTCGGCGAGGAGGGTGACCTTCAGGCTCTCCTTCTCCCGGAACTTGGCGAGCTTCTCCGGCTTGTCGGGGGAGATGCCGATGACGTCGTAGCCGTGGCCGGCGAGCAGGTCGAGGTTGTCGGTGAAGTCGCACGCCTGCTTGGTGCAGCCGGGGGTCAGGGCGGCGGGGTAGAAGTAGACGATGACCTTGCGGCCCTTGCGGTCCGCGAGGGAGACCTCGGTCCCGTCCGCGTCGGGGAGGGTGAAGGCGGGGGCGGTGTCGCCGGGCTGCAGTCGCTGGCTCATGGCTCTCCTCGGGAGGTCGCGTTACGGTCCGTCCCGAGCGTAGTCAGGTCACGGATCGGGGGTGCCGCGGGGCGTGGCCGGGGTGCAGCTGACAGACTGTAGTCATCACTCTTCATCATTCTTATCGACGAGACGGAGGCAGCGCGGTGGCTGAGGCCAGGACCCCTGCGCAGATCGAGGCGGACATCGCCCGCCGGCGGCAGGAGCTCGCCGTGGTGCTCGACGAGATCGGGGTGCGGATGCACCCGAAGACGATCATCGGGGACGCCCGGGCGAAGGTGGCGGCGAAGGTGGACCGGACGGCGGGCCGGGCGTACGTGACGGCCAACCGCGTCGTCTCCGACGTGCGCTCGCGCTTCGTGGACGAGGAGGGCCGGCCGCGGCTGGAGCGGATCGTCCCGGTGGCGTTGGTCGCGGTGGGCGTGCTCGGCCTGCTGACGGCGTCCGCCAAGAGCTCGGGCAAGGACGCCAAGGGCGGCCGCCGCCGGGGCCGCTAGGCAGGGGCGATTTCCGGCAGGTTCCTGTACGGATGACGGCCCTGTGACACCGGTCCCGGCCGGGGCCGGGTACCGTCGTGGGCGTGAGGACGAACACCAGCCACGACAAGCTGCCCATCCGCATGCTCCACGACCGGGTTCTGGTCAGGACCGACATCCCGGAGGGCGAGCGCCGGTCGACCGGCGGCATCGTCATTCCGGCGACGGCCGCGGTGGGCCGCCGGCTGGCCTGGGCCGAGGTGGTCGCGGTCGGGCAGAGCGTGCGCACGGTGGAGCCGGGCGACCGGGTGCTGTACGACCCGGAGGACCGCGCCGAGGTGGAGGTGCGCGGGGTCGCGTACGTCCTGATGCGCGAGCGGGACCTGCACGCGGTGGCGGCGGAGCGCCTGGAGGGGTCGGAGGACTCCACCGGTCTGTACCTCTGAGGCCCGTCGGGCCCGCTGTTTGCTACCGTCGTACATACCCGACGAGACGCGCCGTACCGGGTCAGGACAAGACGACGCACCCCTGGACGTTCCTTTCCCGGAGGTGCCCGTCATGGCATGGTTCCTGCTCGTCGTCGCCGGCCTGCTGGAGGTCGGCTGGTCGGTCGGCATGAAGTACACCGAGGGCTTCACACGCCCCCTGCCGAGCGCGCTGACGATCGCGGGCATCGCGGCCAGCATGTACCTGCTCTCGCAGGCCGCGCGGACGCTTCCCATCGGCACGGCGTACGGCGTCTGGGTCGGCATCGGCGCGGCCGGCGCCGCGGTGGCCGGCATGGTCCTGCTGGGCGAACCGGCGACCGCCTGGCGGATCTTCTTCGTGGTCTTGTTGCTGGTTGCCGTGGTCGGCCTGAAGGCGACGGCCGGCCACTGAAGCCCTGAGGCCCAGCCCCCGAGGCCCTGACGCCCCCGAGGCCCGCCCTCAGTACTCGTACCCCAGCAGGTCCCTGCCCTCGCCCGGCGGGCCGAACGTGGGCGGGCCCTGGGGCGTCGGGAAGCCCGGCGGGGTGACCGGCGGCGGGCCGGGGAACGTCGGCTCCCGCGGCGGCGGGGAGAACGTCGGCGGGCCCGTGGGCGGCCCCGTCGGGCTCGGCGGGCCGCTGGAGGAGGGCGACGCCGAGGTCGGCGTCGGCTCCGGCGGGGGCGGCGCCGCGCCGTTTTCGAGCACCAGGTCGAAGTCGGTGGCCTCGGTGCCCTCCAGCGCCTTGGCGGTGTAGGCGCCCCAGATCTGCGCGGGGTAGCCGCCGCCGTTGATGCGGGGCTCGCCCGCGGCGCCGTACAGGGACTTCTGGTCGCCGGTGTCGGGGTCCTGGCCCATGACGGCCACGACGGTGGCCAGGTCGGGCGTGTAGCCGGCGAACCAGGCGGCCTTGTCCTCCTCCGCGGTGCCCGTCTTGCCGGCCGCCGGCCGTCCCGCGGACTGGGCCCGGCGCCCGGTGCCGGACTCCACCACGCTCTGCAGGATGGACGTCGTGGTGTCGGCGGCCTCGCGGGAGACGGCCTGCCGGGTGTCGTGCCCGTCGGGCAGCTGCACCTCCTCGCCGCCCTTGACCACCTTCTCGACCAGTGTGTACGGGCCGTGCCGGCCGTGGTTGGCGAGGGTGGCGTACGCCTGGGCCATGTCCAGGACGCTGGCGGTGGCGGGGCCGAGGGCGATGGAGGGGGTGGCCGTCAGGTCGGGGGTCTTCTCGGGGACGCCGAGGGCGACGGCGGTGTCCTTGACCTTGTCGGGGCCGACGTCCTGGGCCATCTGGGCGTAGACGGCGTTGACGGACAGGTCGGTGGCGCGGGTGACGGTGATGTTCGGGTAGGAGATGCCGTCCTCGTTCTCGGGGCTGTAGCCCACCGGTCCGTTCGGCCCGAGGACGGGCCGCTTGTTGGTGCCGTCGTAGACCGTGTAGGGCGTGATGGTCTGGCCGCCCTGCGTGGTGGAGTGGTTGTCGACGGCGGAGGTGAAGACGAACGGCTTGAAGGTGGAGCCGACTTGGTAGTCGCGCCGGGTGGCGTTGTTGACGTACTGCTTGGTGTAGTCGATGCCTCCATAGAGGGCGACGACCTTGCCCGTCCTGGGGTCGACGGAGGCGCCTCCCGCGCGCACGTACCGGTCGACGGTGCGGCTGGTGCCGAGGTCGTTCATCAGCTCGGTGCGCACAGCGGAGACGAAGGCGTCCTCCTTCTTTTTGTCGATGGTGGTGGTGATGCGGTAGCCGCCGGCGGCGAGCGTCGTCTCATCGACGATCTTGTTGCTGGTGAGGTAGTCCTTGACGGCCTCGACGAGGTAGCCGCGCTGCCCGGACATGTTCAGACGCGGCCGGCTCTTGCCGGGGTTGGGGAAGGCCATGGCCGAGCGCTGCGCAGGGGTGAGCCACTTCTTCTTCACCATGCCGTCGAGAACGTAGTTCCAGCGGGCCAGGGCCCGGCCGCGGTTCTCGGGATGGGCGCCGACGTCGTAGGCGCTGGGGGCGTTGAGGAGGGTGGCGAGGTAGGCGCCCTCGGCGGCGGTGAGCTTGTCGGAGTCCTTGTTGAAGTACGCCTGGGAGGCGGCCTGGATGCCGTAGGCGTTGCGGCCGAAGTAGCTGGTGTTGAGGTAGCCCTCGAGGATGTCGTTCTTGCTGTACTCGCGGTCCAGCTTGATGGCGATGAAGAACTCCTTGACCTTGCGGCTGATGGTCTGCGCCTGCACCAGGTAGTAGTTCTTGACGTACTGCTGGGTGATGGTGGAGCCGGACTGCTTGCCCTTGCCGGTGGCGGTGTTCCAGGCGGCGCGCAGCATCGCCTCGGGGTTGACGGCGGACTCGGAGTAGAAGTCGCGGTCCTCGGCGGCCAGTACGGCGTGCTGCACGTCCTTGGGGACCTTGCTCAAGGACACGCTCTCGCGGTTGATCTCGCCGTCGCGGGCGAGTTGGGAGCCGTCGGAGTAGAGGAAGACGTTGGACTCGGCCGTGGCGGCCTTGTTGGCCGGGGGGATGTCGACCAGCAGGTAGCCGGCGACGAGCCCGCCCACGACGAGGAGCACGATCAGCAGGAAGGCGCCGAGGACCATGCGCCAGGTGGGCAGCAGCCGGCGCCAGCCGCGGCGGCGCGACCGCCCGGGCCGGCCCGGCCCGGCCGGCCGGCCGGGGTCCGTGGCCACCCGGCCCCGGGGGGCCCAGCCCGGTGGTGCGTGGCCGCCACCAGCCCGACGCTGCTGTGACTGCTCGTCGCTCATGTCTCTTGGGACTCCTCGGCCGCCGCCGGGGTTGTGCGGCCCCGGCGACGGGCTGTCGTCTGACGGCGGTTGAGAGCTGCAGGACTGCGTTCCACGCCCCCGGGACACTGTCGCATCATGCGTTCCGGTGCGGGGGCCAGCGCACCGTTGAGGGCCCCGGAAGGGCCTATCGGGCCGGTCCGACCACTCCTGGGGGTGAAAAACGGCGATTCGAGGTTCGACCTCACCCCATCGGGGGCGCGCTACAGGTGGGCCGGACCCTGCCCCTTGAGCGTGGCCAGGTCCAGGGCCTTCGCCATGACCAGGTAGCCGGTGTCGTTGGGGTGCAGGTGGTCCCCGCAGTCGTAGGCCGGCAGCAGCCGCTGCGGGACGGCCGGGTCGCGCAGCACCACGTCGAAGTCGACGACGTCGTCGAAGACGAGCCCGGTGCGGATGGCGTCGTTGACGCCCTGACGGACCAGTTCCTGGTCGGGGCCGGTGCCGGCGCGCCCGCCGAAGGGCGACAGCGTCGCGCCCACCACCCGCAGCCCGTGCGCGTGGGCCCGGTCCACCAGCCGCTGCAGGCCCGCCACGATCGCCTCGGGGTGCGTCTGGCGGGGGCGGCGCAGGATGTCGTTGACGCCGAGCTCGACGACGACGACGCGCACGCCCGCGCGCGCGAGCACGTCGCGGTCGAAACGCTCCAGCGCGCTGGGGTTGTTCACCCGGGAGGCGCCCATGCCGCCGAGCAGGACGCGGTTGCCGCTGATGCCCTCGTTGAGGACGCCGTAGCGCGGGGCGCCGGGTTCGGTGTGCAGGCGGCGGGCGAGGAAGTCGGTCCAGCGGCGGTCGGCGCCGACGGTGGCGGAGACCCCGTCGGTGATGGAGTCGCCGAGGGCCACGACCGCGCCCTGCGCCTCGGTGCTGCGGACGTCGACGGCGGTGACGTAGCGCCAGAAGGGCGTGGGGACGGTGTACGCGCCGCCGTCGCCGTCCTGGGTGTGGTCGCCGGCGGCGAGGAAGGACAGCTGGCGGGCGTGCGGATGCAGGGTGACGGGCCCGGACGGGGTGGGGGAGTAGGTGCTGACGAGCAGGTCCGCCGGGTAGCCGACGGCCAGGCCCACCGGGTCGCTGACGGCCGCCCGCCCGGCCGGGATGGTCACCGACGTCCGCCCGCCGAAGGTCATGGCGCGCACGCTGCCCGGCACGGCCGCGGGGCTGCCGGGTGCGGCGGCCACGGCGAGGGAGGCGTGGCCGATGGTCAGCGGGGTGGTGCCGAAGAGGTTGGAGAGCTGCACCCGGGCGGCGGAGCCGGCCAGCGTGGTGTGCACGACGTTGCGGATGGACCGGCCGGCGTAGCCGTGGGCCGTGCCCGGTTCGGCGGCGGCCGGGGCGGCGGCCCAGGAGCCGGCCCAGCGGCCGGCGGCCGGCGTCGCGGGGCGCGCCGGCACCGCTGCCCGGCGCTGCGCGGGTGCGCCGGCGCCGTGCGTGCCCGCCCATATCGGGACCGACACGGCCAGCAGCGCGGCCGTCAGCGCGGCGAGCACGGCCCGGACCGCGCCGCGCGGGGCCGGGGGCCTGGTCATGGCGGCGATCTCCTGTCCGAGGCGTCGGACACGGGGAACTCTTCGTCCGTCCCCCGAGTCGGTCGGGTAGGGACAATGCACAGGGGCGACAGCCGGAACGGGTGGTGTGGATGAAACGGTTCCACGGTGCAGGGCCGGCTGCCGCCGGAGGCGGCGCGAATGCCGCCGATGGGGTGATGCCCGGCCGTCCGGGCGGCTTCACCCCCGGCGCCCCGGAGAGCGCCGCCGACGCCGAGAAGCGGCGCGGTGTGCGCCGGATGAAGGCGCTGGCGACGGGCCTGCTGCTGGCGGTGGCGCTGGTGTACGCGCTGGCGAAGTGGGCGCAGGCGGCGGGTGCGGGCGGCTGGGCGGCGTACGTGGCCGCGGCGGCGGAGGCAGGCATGGTCGGTGCGCTGGCCGACTGGTTCGCCGTCACCGCGCTCTTCCGGCGGCCGATGGGGCTGCCGATCCCGCACACGGCGATCATCCCGACGAAGAAGGACCAGCTCGGCCGGCAACTGGGCGACTTCGTGGGGGAGAACTTCCTGTCGCCCGACGTGGTGCGGCTGCGGCTGCGCTCGGTGGGCGTCGGCTCCCGACTGGCGGCCTGGCTGGCGGATCCGGCGCACGCCGACCGGGTGACGGCCGAGCTGGCCACGGCCCTGCGCGGGGCCCTGACCGTGCTGCGCGACACCGATGTGCAGGCGGTGGTGGGGGAGGCCGTCACCCGGCGGGCGGAGGCGGCGGAGGTCGCCCCGGGCATCGGGGCGGCACTCGAGCGGATCGTCGCCGACGGCGGCCACCGGCGGGTGGTCGACCTGGTGTGTGCCCGGGCCCGCGACTGGCTGGTGCTGCACGGCGACTCGGTGGCGGCCGCCGTCACCGGCGGGGCGCCGGGGTGGACGCCGCGCTTCGTCGACCGCAAGGTGGGCGAGCGGGTCCACAAGGAGCTGCTGCGCTTCGTCACCGAGATGCGCGACATGCCCGACCACCCGGCCCGCGGCGCCGTGGACCGCTTCCTGGCCGACTTCGCGCAGGACCTGCAGGCGGACGACGACACCCGGGCGCGGGTGGAGCGGCTGAAGTCGGAGCTGCTGGGCCGGGGCGAGGTGCAGGACGTGATCGCCTCCGCGTGGTCCGCGGTGCGCGCAATGATCGTGGCGGCCGCGGAGGACGAGCACAGCGAGCTGCGGCGGCGCACGCGGGAGTCGGTGCTGTCCCTGGGCACGCGCATGACGGCGGACGACCGGCTGAGGGCGAAGGTCGACGGCTGGCTGGAGGACGCCGCGGTGTACGTGGTGACGACCTATCAGAACGAGATCACCGCACTGATCACGGACACCGTCGCGAGCTGGGACGCCGAGCACACCTCCCGCAAGATCGAGGCGCACATCGGCCGGGACCTGCAGTTCATCCGCATCAACGGCACGGTGGTGGGCGCACTTGCGGGCCTGCTCATTTACACCGCGTCGCGCCTGCTGGGGGCGTGAGGGGCAGCGGGGGCCGCCGCACGCGCCTAGGGTCGGACAACGTGCTGAAGAAACGTCCCCACCTGCTGTGGCTCCTGGTGCCCTACGGGCTGTACCTGGTGGCCCTGCCCCTGGCGAACCGGCTGCGGCCCACCGTCGCGGGCCTTCCCTTCCTGTTCTTCTGGCTGCTGCTGGCCACCCTCGCCACTCCCCTCGCCGTCTGGCTGGCCTGGCGGGGCGACCGCAAGCGGGGCCGGGCGTGAGCGCGAACGCCGCCGTCGCGACCGGCATCTTCGGCGGGTTCATGGTGCTCACCGTCGCCCTCGGGCTGCTCGCCGTGCGCGGCCGCACCCGCCGCGACCCGCACGGCGCCCTGGCGGACTGGTCGGTCGGCGGGCGCAGCCTGGGCACCGTCTTCATCTGGGTCCTGATGGCCGGTGAGGGCTACACCAGCTTCAGCTACCTCGGCGCCGCCGGCTGGGGCTACAACCACGGTGCGCCGGTGCTGTACGTGATCGCGTACCTGTCGTGCGGCTACGCGATCGGGTACGTCGTCGGGCCGGCCCTGTGGGCGTACGCGCGCCGCCACAACCTGGTGACCATCACCGACATGGTGGCCCACCGCTACGGGCGGCCCTGGCTCGGCACGCTCGTCGCCGTCCTGGCCACCGTCTGCCTACTGCCCTACATCCAACTCCAGATCACCGGCATGGGCGTGGTGGTCTCCACCATTTCCTACGGAACCATCAGCCTGAACTGGGCCTATTTCATCGCCTTCGCCGTGACGACCGCCTTCGTGGTCGTCAGCGGGCTGCGCGGCAGCGCCTGGGTCTCCGCGCTCAAGGACGCCCTGGTCATCCTCACCCTCGGCTTCCTCGCCGTCTACGTGCCGCTGCACTACTTCGGCGGCTACGGGCCCTTCCTGGACCGGCTGGTGACGCAGAAGCCGGACTGGCTGACGCTGACCGGGCACGGCGGCAGCGGCATGGGCGTGAGCTGGTTCGCCACGACCAGCCTGCTGAACTCCCTGACCGTCGTCATCTTCCCCACCACGGTCGCCGGCTACCTGGGTGCGCGCAATGCCGACGCGCTGCGTCGCAACGCCGTCCTGCTGCCGTTCTACAACGTGCTGCTGTTCGTGCCGATGCTGCTGGGGCTCGCGGCCCTGTTCGTCGTGCCGGGGCTGACGGGGGCGGGCTCGAACCTCGCTCTGTTCAAGCTGGTCGTCGACTCGCTGCCGGCCTGGGCGGTGGGGGTCATCGGCGTGGCAGCGGCCCTGTCCTCGATCGTGCCGATGGCGGTGTTCATGCTGGTCATCGGCACCATGTGGGGCCGCAGCGTGCTGGGCGCCGTGCCCCGCCTCGCGGGCCGGCCGGACCGGCAGAAGACGGCGGCGCAGGTCGTCGTGGTGCTCTCCGGCGCGCTCGCGCTGCTGCTGACGTACACCGAGCCGAACACGCTCGTGCGGCTCTCGCTCATCTCGTACGAGGGCATGGCCCAGCTCGTCCCGTTGATCCTGCTGGGGCTGACGTGGCGCAGGCTGACGCTGTGGGGTGCCCTGAGCGGGCTCGCGGTGGGCGGGACGCTGGTGTGCGCCCTGGTCTTCACCGAGCACGACCCGGTGGGTGGGGTGAACGCCGGCGCCCTGGCGCTGGCGGTGAACCTGCTGGTCGCCGTGGCTGTCTCCGTGTGGGGACCGAAGCCGTCGGCGGCCGATGCGGCCCGGCCCGACGACGAGGTCCTGGCCCGGGATCCGGGCCCGGACGCAACCGCTGTCAGTGGGGGCGTCTAGTATCGGTACCGAGCCGATGAGTGCTCAGGAGTTCGACGAGCAAAGGGCCGGACGGCCCGGGAGGGGAGTGCCATGAGTGCCGTGTTCCGCACGCACATCGGCCTGCTCCTGCTGCTGCTCGGCGAGCTCCTGCTGACCCAGAGCGGCCTGGGCGGCCTGCTCGGCGCCCTCGCCCTCGCCACGGCCACCGCCGTGGTCGCCGCGGCGGCGCTGCTGCTGTGCGCCGCGGCCGCCGCCCGCTCCAGCGGGCCGCTCACCCCCACGCGCATACGCACCGCGATACGCGACCGCGAGCTGCGCACGGCCTTCCTCGCCCAGCGCGACCCCGACGCCCGGGGCCGCCGCCGCCCGCGGGCACCCGGGTACGCCCTCCCGGCGACCGCCTAGGCACTTCGCCCGGCACCGGCCGCAAGGCCCTGCCGCGCGAGCTGCCCTGGCGCCTCGTCACGCCGATCGCTCCACCTTCCCCATCGGCACGACGGGACCCTCGGAGGGCTCACCCATGTCCGTCTTCGCATTCCTCGCCTCGCTCCTCGGCCACGTCGCCGACGCCCTGGACCCGCTGTTCGGCGCCTCGGCGGCGGCCGCCGCGGTCGTCCTGCTCACCATGGCCGTACGCCTCGCCCTGCACCCCCTGGCCCGGTCCGCGGCGCGCGGCGAGCGCACCCGCGCCGAGCTCGCGCCCCGGCTCGCCGAGCTCAAGCGCAAGCACCGCAAGAACCCCGAGCGGCTGCAGCAGGAGGCCGCCGAGATGTACCGGCAGGCCGGCTCCTCGCCGCTGGCCGGCTGCCTGCCGATGGCCGTCCAGCTGCCGGTCTTCTACGTCATGTACCACCTCTTCTCCACCGACGGCGGCGGCGACCTGCTGCGGCACACCCTGCTGGGCGCGCCGCTGGGCGACCGGTGGGCCGACGCCCTGGCCGACGGCGGCCCGCTGGGCGCGCGGGGGCTGGTCTACCTGGGCCTGTTCGTGCTGGTCGCGGCCGTCGCCACCTGGACGTACGTGCGCGCCCGCAAGGCAGCGGCCGCCGCGCCGGCACCGGTCGCGGGGGACGAGGAGGTGCCGGGCGCCGCGGTGCTGGCCCGCATGGGCAAGGTGCTGCCGCTGCTCTCCTTCGGCACCCTCGTCACCGTGGCCGTCGTGCCGCTCGCGGCCGGTCTGTACCTGGTGACGTCCACGACGTGGACGGCGGTGGAGCGGCTGGTGCTGCAGCCCCTGCGCACACCGGCCGGACAGGTCTGAGCCACCCGGGGGGAACAGCGCCCTTCGATGCGGGACGGGAGGGGCCCACGGGCCGAAAGGGGGCTTGTGGAGAGGGCCTCCGGTCCTGGACGATCAAGCCGGGCCCGACGACCTGAGACAACCGGAGTGTGGCGATGAGACTGCTGCGGGTCGGACCCGCCGGTGGCGAGCGTCCGGCGCTGCTCGAGGAGGACGGCACCCTGCGGGACCTGTCCGCCCTGGTGCCGGACGTCGACGGCGCGCTGCTCGCCGACCCCGCCGCGCTCGACCGCATCCGGGCGGCCGTGGGCGCGCGTGTCCTCCCCGCCCTCGACCCGTCGGGGCTGCGCATCGGCCCGCCGGTCGCCCGGATCGGCAAGATGGTCGGCATCGGCGTCAACTACCACGATCTGGTCGCCGAGATGCGGGTGGGCGTCCCCACCGAGCCGGTCGTCTTCCTCAAGGCGCCCGACACGGTCGTCGGCCCGGACGACACCGTGCTCGTGCCGCGCGGCAGCGTGCGCACGGACTGGGAGATCGAGCTGGCCGTCGTCATCGGGCGCACCGTGCGCTACCTGGACTCCGACGAGGAGGCCATGGCGGCGGTCGCCGGCTACGCCGTCGCCAACGACCTCTCCGAGCGCGACTTCCACCACGGGCGCGCCGGCCAGTGGGGCAAGGGCAAGAACTGCGAGACGTTCAACCCGCTCGGCCCCTGGCTGGTGACCGCAGACGCGATCCCCGACCCGCAGAACCTGCGCATGCGGCTGTGGGTCAACGGCCGTCCCGCGCAGGACTCCAGCACGGCCCGGATGATCTTCCCCGTGGCCCGGCTGATCCGCTACCTCAGCCACTACATGCCCCTGCACCCCGGCGACGTGATCAACACCGGCACCCCGGCGGGCGTGGCCCTGGCCCAGCCCGAACCCAAGCCCTACCTGCGGGCCGGGGACGTCCTGGAGCTGGAGATCGAGGGGCTGGGCCGGCAGCGGCAGGAGCTCAAGGACGCCTGATGCCCTGACGCCCCGGCACCCAACCCAGCCCGAGGGGCTGGGCCGTCCGGGGCAGTCGGTGGCGTGTGCTGCCGGCTTCCGGTCCGCCCGTTATGCATATTTTCGTACATGGAGCAGAAGGAGTACGTGCGCTGGCTCAGGGTGAACCGCCCCGCGGCGTCCGGCATGGCCCTGCTCTCCCTCATCGGGGGCACGCTGCTGGCCGGCGCCTTCACCCTGCTCGGCAGCACCGGCACGGCACCCGCCCCCGCCGGACCCGGCCCGTGCGTCCCGGGCAGCTGCCCCCGCTCGTACCCCGAACCGCACCACGGCCCCCTCAGCGGCCGTGACAACGGCGTCAACGTCTTCGTCGGCGGCGACTACGCCGTGCGGGCGGCCGCCGCCGGAGCCGAGGGCCGCGTCGTCGTCCTTGGCGACGTCGACGTCGCCAAGGACGCCGGAGCGCCGCCCGACTACAACATCGGCGTCCTCGCCACCGGTTCCCGCGTCGTGCCGGACGACGGCTCGCCGTTCCTGCGGGCGGGCGGTGACGTCAAGGTCGCGGCCGGCCAGCGGCTGGTGGCCCGGGAGGGCCCGGTCGCCGGCACCGTCGCCTACGCCGGCCGCGTCCACAGCGGCACCGTCGCCCCCAAGGTCGTACGGGATGCAGGAGCCGTCACCGCGTACGAGGCCGTCCGCGACCGGCTGACGGCCGCCAGCACCTGCTACGCCTACGACGGGGGCCTGCCGCGCAGGACCACGGGGGGCGTCGTCAGCCGGGGCGGCACCACGGTCCTCACCGGCGACGGCAGCTCCACCCCGCAGGTCTTCGACGTCCCCTTCGACATCGCCGCACCCGGCGGCGGACCGCAGGAGGTGTCCTTCCGCAAGGTGCCGCCCGGCGCGACCGTCCTGGTCAACCTCACCAACCCCACCGGGCGGACCCGCACCCTGAGCACTGCGGGCTCCGTCACCGGAGTGCGGCGCGAGAAGCTGCTGTGGAACTTCCCCGACGCCCAGGACGTCCGCCTGGCCGGCAGCGGCCGCCTGGAGGGCAGCGTCCTCGTCGGCCGGCGCACCAGCACCGTGCGGGTCAGCGCCCCGGCGGTGAACGGGCGGCTGTTCACCGCCGGTTCGCTCGTCCACGAGTCCCGCGCCGGTACCAGCGGGCAGGCCCTGTACGCGTACCCCTTCGAGGGCACCCTGCCGGAGTGCGCTGCGGCCCCCACGGCCGGTGCGGACGACTCCGGCGAACCCCTGCCCCTGCCGGTGCCCAGCGGGGCGCGGCCCCCCGACCCGGCCGGTCTCGCCGGCCCGCAGCAGCGCGCCGCCCCCGCCCCCGAGGCTCCCCGCGCCCGCCGCACGCCCGCCCGCAGCGGGCCCCCGATGAGTCCCGCCCTGGCCCTGGGCACGGCCCTGGTCGCCACGGGCGCGGTGCTGGCCCTGGCCGTCCTGTACCGCACGCGGGTCGATCGCTGAGCCCTGGTCAGCTGTAGAGCGTCTCGGCGTACCGCGGGCCGTAGTGGCGCTCCAGTTCCTCCAGGGACTGCTCCGGGACCTCCAGGGTCTTGGCGATGCGGGCCCGGGAGGGCATCGCCTGGGGGGTCCAGGTCTCCGGCTTCCACAGATCGGAGCGCAGGAAGGCCTTCGCGCAGTGGTGGAAGACCTCCTCGATCTCGACGACCAGTGCCAGCCGGGGGCGGTGGCCGGCCACGGTGAGGCGGTCGAAGAAGGGGGCGTCGCGCAGCAGGCGGGCCCTGCCGTTGATGCGCAGGGTGTCGCTGCGGCCGGGTATGAGGTAGATCAGGCCGACGTGCGGGTTGGACAGGATGTTGTGGAAGCCGTCCGCGCGGCGGTTGCCGGGGCGTTCGGGCAGGACGACGGTGGTGTCGTCCAGGACGAGCGTGAAGCCGGCCGGGTCGCCCTTGGGCGAGACGTCGCAGGTGCCGTCGGCGGCCGACGTGGCCACCAGGCAGAACGGCGACAGCGCCAGCCACTGCCGGTCCAGCTCGTGCAGGCGGTGGCGCACCTTGTCCCGGGCCCGGGGGAGTGGCGGACCGAGGAGTTCCGTCAGTTCCTCGTGCGTGGTGATCTCGGCTGTGTCCGCGGCGGTCCCCATCGGTGCCTCGTCCCTTCGTGCGGTCGCGCCCGCGCGCTTGCCCTGCGAAAACGCTTCGACGGAGCGCGGTTCCCGAGGGGAAGATCGCACGCATGAGCAACCTCAGCAAGCGTGCCGAACAAGCTGTGGCCCTGGCCACAGCGGCCGGAGAGCGGTTAGGGCTGCGGGCGGAGCAACCCCGCGTCCTGCACGACGTGTTCAACGTGCTCGTGCACCTCGCCCCGCATCCGGTGGTCGTGCGCGTCCCGTCACTGACCCTGGTCACCGCCGGGGAACAGGCGGCCAGGCAGCGCCGCGAACTGGCCGTCACCGGCTGGCTCGCCGACACCGGCGCGCCGGTCGTACGCCCCAGCCCGCTGGTGCCGCGCGAGCCGGTGGAGTGCGGGGGACGGTCTCTGACGTTCTGGGAGTTCGTGACGGAGGAGCCGCTCGCCGACGGCGCCGACCTGGCAGAACTCTTCGTCCGCCAGGCCGCGGACGCGGCTGCGCTGCACCGGCTGCTGGCCGGTTACCCCGGCGCGGGCGAACTGCCCGTGCTCTCCCCGCTCGTTCCCGCGACCGGAGCCGCCCTCGCCCTCCTGCGCACCCAGGACGGTCACGGCCTGACGGAGGCCGAACTGCAGCGGGCGGAGCGCGAGTACGCCGTCCTGGAGACCCTGGTGCGCGACCTGACGGCGCACTTCCCCGGCGCACGCGTCCAGACCCTGCACGGCGACTCACCCGCGTACAACATCCTGCGCACCACCGGTGGTCCCCTCTTCAGCGACTTCGAGGACGTCACCCGGGGCCCGGTCGAGTGGGACCTGACCCTGGCCGGGCCGCAGGCGATCGAGGCGTACGAGCGCGCCGGCGGCCGGCCGGTCGACCGTGCACTGCTGGACGTCATGGAGGGCGCCCGCCTGCTGCAGGTGGTCGGCGCCCTGGCGCTCGTACCGCAGATGCCGCAGATGGGGCCGATGATGGCGCCCGCCGTCGACCTGTGGCGCAGTCGGGCCCCGCTCGCCCTGCCGCACGGCGCCGCGTAGGGGGCGCGGGACGGTGTCGATCTGCGGCTGCCGCGCGTGGGGGCGACAAGTCACGACGCGCCCGCAGAGGGAGTGCCGCAGCTTCACCCGTGCCCCGGGGAGGCCCGTCACCTGCGGGTCGTCGGTGGCCGATCGCGCAGTTCCCCGCGCCCCTTACGGGGCGCCGGGCAGGGGGTCCAGCGTGACCGTGGTGCCCTTGGCGGCCGATTCCCTGGCCGCCTCCAGCACCCGCAGCGCGGCCGAGGCCTCCCGGGCCGTGACGGGCGGTTCGCCGCCCGTGCGCAGGGCCTCGGCGACGGCGGCGTAGTACGCGGGGTAGTCGCCCGGAAGGGTGCGCACCGGTTCGCCGCCGCCGGTGAGGGGGGACTCGCCCGCGCCCAGCCGGCCCCAGGCCGACTCCGCCTCGACACCCCACGACGGCGTCGTGCCCGGGCGCAGGCCCTCGCGCAGGGCGGCCTCCTGGGGGTCCAGGCCGTACTTCACATAGCCCGCCGTGCTGCCCAGCACCCGGAAGCGGGGGCCGAGCTGGGCGGCGGTGGCGCTCATCCACAGGTGCGAGCGGACGCCACCGGTGTGGGTGAGGGCGACGAAGGTGTCGTCGTCGGTCTCCGCGCCCGGACGGCGCACGTCCGCCTCGGCGTAGACGGAGGCGACCGGGCCGAAGAGGGTCAGCGCCTGGTCGACCAGGTGGCTGCCGAGGTCGTAGAGGATCCCGCCGACCTCGGCCGGGTCGCCGGACTCCCGCCAGCCGCCCTTCGGGTGCGGCCGCCAGCGTTCGAAGCGCGACTCGAAGCGCTGGACCTGCCCGAGCGCGTCGTCGTCGATCAGCTTGGCGACGGTACGGAAGTCGTTGTCCCAGCGGCGGTTCTGGAAGGCGCTCAGCAGCAGGCCCCGGCTCTCGGCCAGCCGGGCCAGCGACTCGGCCTCGGCGGCGGTCGCGGCCAGCGGCTTGTCCACGACGACGGCCAGCCCGGCGTCGAGTGCGGCGCGGGCGAGGGGGACGTGCGTGCGGTTGGGGGTGGCGACGACGACGAGGTCGAGCTCGCCGGCGCGGGCCCACAGCTCGTCGGCGGTGCCGGCGACGCGGACGCCGGGGTGCTCGGCGCGCGCCTGGTCGCGGCGGTCGGGGTTGGCGGTGACCACGGTGTCGAGGACGAGCCCGTCGGTGGCGGCGACCAGCGGGGCGTGGAAGACGGAGCCGGCGAGGCCGTAGCCGAGGAGGCCGACGCGGAAGGGATGGTCCATGGGCTCCACTTTGGCAACAGCGTTGCGTAAGTGCAAACGCGGGAGAGAATGGGCCCGTGAGCAATCTTGGGGCCAACCTCTCCGTCCTGCGCGACCACAACACGGCGGTCGTGCTCGGGCTGCTGCGCGACGCGGGCGGGCACGGGGCGAGCCGCGCGGAACTCGCGGCCGCCACGGGGCTGACGCCCCAGGCCGTCAGCAAGATCACGGCCCGGCTGCGGGACGAAGGACTGGCCGCCGACGCCGGCCGCCGCGCCTCGACCGGAGGCAAGCCGGCGGCGGCGTTGCGGCTGGTGGCAGGCGCTGCACTGGCGGTGGGGGTGCAGGTGGACCGGGACGCGGTCACCGCCGTGCTCGTGGATCTGGCGGGGGCGGTGTGCGCCGTGCGGACGGCGCGGCTGGACTTCGGGGCGGGAGCGCAGGCCGTGCTGTCCGCTGTCGCGGAGGAGGTGCGGGCCGTCGCGGGTGCGGTGGGGGCGGCGCGGGCCGGTGGGCCGGTCCGGGCCCGCCCGTGTCTCCCCCGGCTGTCGCCGGGGGCGCCCCCGGCGGGCGGACTGCCCGCGAACGAGGTGCTCGGCGTCGGCGTCGCCGTGCCAGGGCCGCTCGATCACCGGCTCGGAGTGCTCGGCAGGGTGACCGGCTTCGCGCAATGGGACGGGTTCCCGTTGCGGGAGGCGCTGCGCGAGCGGCTCGGGCTGCCCGTCGTCCTCGACAAGGACACCAACGCCGCCGCCCTGGGCCTCACCCGCCGCACGGCGCGGCCCGGCGGCTCCTTCGCCTATCTCCACCTCGGCACCGGTCTGGGCGCCGGTCTCGTGCTCGGCGGGGCGGTGCACCGGGGTGCGAGGACGGGCGCGGGCGAGTTCGGCCACCAGGTGCTGCAGCTCGACGGGCCCCCGTGCGCCTGCGGCCGCCGCGGCTGCCTGGAGGTGCTGTGCCTGCGCGCGGTCGCCGCGGGCGACCGTGCGCAGGCCGCGCGCCTGCTCGGCACCGGTGCCGCCAACCTCGTCCAGCTCCTCGACGTCGACCGCGTCGTGCTGGGCGGCCGTACGGTCCTGGCCGACCCGGAGGTCTACCTGCGCGGCGTACGGGCCGAGGTGCCGGCCACCGTCGCGGTGGCCGTCGCGCCCGCCGGGGAGCGCACCGTCGCCGAGGGGGCGGCCGAGTCGGTGCTGGCTCCGCTGTTCGGGCCGGCCACCCGCCCGGATGATGCGATCATCGCCCCGATGAGCGGCGTTTGACGGCCAGTCGGGTGTAAACCCCCGCTCCGCCCTCCGGTGCCGCGGGCACCGTGGGAGGTTCCCTCACATGCCTCCACGACGCCTGCGGCGTGCCCTTCTCGTCGGCGCCGCCGTCCTCGCGCTCGGCGCCGCGACCGGCGCGGCGCGCCCGTCCGCGGACACCCCCGGGCTGCACTGCGGCGACCCGCGCAGCACCGAGTTCCCCATCACCTCGCGCCTGATCGGCGGCCCGGCCGCGTACGAGCGCGGCGGGGTGCCCGCCACCTGGCGGCTGGAGCTGCACAACACCACCGCCGACGCGTGCCGGGACGTCCACCCCGTCGCCGTCCTGGCCGACCGCCGGCGCGCCCTGCAGCCGGGCCACTTCCACCTGGACTTCTACGACACCGCGCACTCCCGCTGGCAGCCGGTGCGCTTCGAGCGGACCGACGAGGCGGAGAACGTCGGGGTCCTGGAGTCCGGTTTCGCCGTTCCCGGCCACGGCACGCTCGTCGTGCCCGTGCGCCTGGGCTTCTCCGGCGACGCCCCCGAGGGGCCGGTGACCGCCAACGTCACGACCGTGCAGCGGCGCGGCACGGACGGCGCGTGGGTGGGGGAGTCCGGCGACTACGCCTTCGCCGTCGGTGCCGGTGACGGAGGCCCCGCTGCGCCGGCGCCGTCCCCGCGCGGTACTGCCGTCCGAACGCCGGTGGCCGGCGGGCTCGCCGACACCGGTGACGCCCGGCTGATGTTCGGCCTGGGCGCGGTCTCCGGCGTCCTGCTCGTCGCCGGTGCCGGACTGTTGTTCGGGGGCCGCCGGCTGCGGCGCTGATGCCCGAGGGGCGACTGATTAGGCTGGGGGTGCCGGGACGGCGCACGAGTGGTGCCGTTCCGGTTGTCAGCAGGCCCCCGCCCCGGGGCGCGAGCACGGCAGGAGTCCGTTGTGGCAGAGCGCAAGCCGATCGAGTCCTGGCTCACCGACATGGACGGTGTCCTCATGCACGAGGGCATCCCGATCCCCGGTGCGGACACCTTCCTCAACCGGCTCCGGGAGTCCGGCAAGCCCTTCCTCGTCCTGACCAACAACTCCATCTACACCCCGCGCGACCTGCACGCCCGGCTGCGGCGCATCGGCCTGGAGGTGCCGGTGCCCAACATCTGGACCTCCGCGCTGGCCACCGCCCAGTTCCTGGACGACCAGCGGCCCGGCGGCACCGCGTACGTCATCGGCGAGGCGGGCCTGACCACCGCCCTGCACGACATCGGCTACGTGTTGACCGACTCCGACCCCGACTACGTGGTGCTCGGCGAGACCCGGACGTACTCCTTCGAGGCGCTCACCAAGGCCATCCGGCTGATCGAACAGGGCGCGCGGTTCATCGCCACCAACCCCGACGAGACCGGCCCCTCCGCCGGCGGCCCGCTGCCGGCCACCGGCTCCGTCGCGGCCCTGATCACCAAGGCGACCGGCGCCGAGCCGTACTTCGTCGGCAAGCCGAACCCGCTGATGATGCGCGCCGGCCTCAACGCCATCGGCGCCCACTCCGAGACCAGCGCGATGATCGGCGACCGCATGGACACCGACGTGCGCGCCGGCCTGGAGGCCGGCATGGAGACCTTCCTGGTGCTCACCGGGCTGACCCGGCCCGAGGAAGTGGACCGCTTCCCCTACCGGCCCTCGCGTGTCGTCGACTCCATCGCCGACCTCGTCGAGCTGATCTGACGGATCCCCGCCGGCGCGCCGGCGTTGCTCCGATCGCCGCCCGGTCGGCTGAGCCGATCACCGGATGGAGCAATAGGACTACGGTCCGGATGCGGCGGCGGACCGCACCGGGTGAACCTCTGGATGACAGGAGGTTCACCATGGATGCAGTCCGCTTCGCCCTCTGCGGAGCCGTGACGGCGGCCCTCGCCGTCAGCGCGGGCCCCGCCCACGCCCACGACGGTCCCGCCCTGCGCTCCGGAACCCTGCAGCTCGCCCCGGTCTCCGGCAGGCCCGGCGGCGAGGTGCGGCTGCGGGTCTCCGGCTGCGCCGGAGAGCGCGGCACCGCCTCCTCCGAGGCGTTCGTCACCGACGCCCGGCTCGCCAAGGGCACCACGGGCCTGTTCGCCGAGGCCACCATCCGCCGGGCGGTACGCCCGGGCACCTACCCGGTGAAGGTGACCTGCGCCGGCACGGACGCCACCGCCGACGGCCGGCTGACCGTCGTCGACACCCACCGCGGCACCACGCCCCACGACGACCCCGACGACGACGACCTCTTCGCCGCCGGGCGCGCGGACCACGACGAGCGCACCGGCCACGACCGGTACGGCGGGCACGAGGAGGACGACGACGGGTTCGGGGACGCCACCGGCCGCGACCGGGCGCACCCGCACGCCTCGCCGGTCGCCCCGGTGCCCGCCGGAGGCGGCGGCAGCGTGCCGGCGCCCGAGCGGCCCGACACCGCCGGCCTCGTCCTCGCCGGCACGACCGCGGCCATCGCCGGCGGGCTGATCTGGTACCGGCGGCGAACCGACGCGGCCGGGCGCTAGGGGCGCGGGAGGCGAACGGCTGCCATGTCTGCCCCCTCTCCGCGTTCGAGCGGCACCGGCCGCCTGCTGACCGGCGTGGCCTGGGCCGCCCTGCTGGCCGCCCTGTGGTTGTGGGGCCGCGACATCACCGAGGTGCCGGTCGCCGGCGACACCACCACCGGCGACGTCGCCGCCGTGGGCCGGCCCGCCCCCAGCGAGCTGCCCCCGGCGCACCCGCCGCTGGCCGGGGCCCGCCCCCAGGGCCTGGCCATCAAGGCCATGAACGTGCGCGCCCCCATCGAGGAGCACGGCCTGAACCCGCTCGGCGCGGTGGACCCGCCCCCCTACGACCGCCCGGGTGCCGTCTCCTGGTACCGGGACGGGCCCCAGCCCGGCAGCGCCGGGGCCGCCGTCCTCGTCGGCCACCTGGACACCGACCGCGCCCCGGCCGTCTTCTACCGGCTCGGCGAGCTCAAGCGCGGCGCGAAGGTGAGCATCGCCCGGGCCGACGGCTCCATCGCCGAGTTCACGGTCGAGGACGTCTCCGTCTACGGCAAGGACCGCTTCGACGCCGCCAAGGTCTACGGCCCCCGCGAGAAGGGCCGCGCCGAACTGCGCCTGATCACCTGCGGCGGCACCTACGACCACGACGCCGCCTCCTACACCGCCAACCTCGTCGTCTCGGCCTACCTGACGGGCGTCGTCGAGCCCGCCTCCGCCGCCGGTCGGCCGGCGTGAGGGCCGCCCTCCCGGCCGGTCGCCCGGGAGGGCGACGCGCCCCGTGTCGTACCGGGACCGCCCCCGCACGGGGGTGCACCTGTGCCAGCATGGACGGGGCCCGCAGGGCCCAGGCACGTTGGCACGTCACCTCCACAGGCAGTACACCCAAGGGGGAGTGGATGTACCGCAGTCGGTCCGGCCGCCCGCGCCGGGGACGCAGGGCGGCGGTGGCCCGGGGTACGGCGGCGGTGCTCGTGCTGCTGGCCGCCGCGGGCTGTTCGACCTCCCCCGACGAGGGCCCGGCCACGGGCGCGGCCTCCCTGCGCCCGCCCTCCCAGCTGCCCAAGGACCGCACCCCCTTCTGGGTGAACCCGGACGGCACGGCGGCCCGCGCGGCCGTGCGCCTGATGAAGGACGGCAATGCGCACGACGCCGCCCTGCTGCAGAAGATCTCCGCCCGCCCGGTCGCCGAATGGGTGGGCCCCGACGACCCCGACGGACAGACGCGCGGCTTCACCGAGGCCGCCGCGGGCGCCGACCGCGAGGCGCTGCTGGTGCTCTACAACATCCCCCACCGCGACTGCGGCCAGTACTCGCGGGGCGGCGCCGCCGACGGCAACGCCTACCGGGCCTGGCTGGAGAAGGCGGCGAGCGGCATCGGCGACCGCCGGGCCACGGTGATCCTCGAACCCGACGCGCTGCCGCACATGGAGGACGGCTGCACCCCGCAGCAGTTCCACGAGGAGCGCTACGCCCTGCTGAAGGAGGCCGTCGGCAGGCTCAAGGCCCTGCCGCACACCAAGGTCTACCTGGACGCCGGCAACCCCAGCTGGGTCACCCCCGCCGACCGGATGGCCGAGCCGCTGCGCCGCGCCGGCATCGACCGGGCCGACGGCTTCGCCCTGAACGTCTCCAACTTCCAGACCACGGACGCCAGCAAGGACTACGGCCACCGCCTGTCGGAGCTGCTGGGCGGCAAGCACTTCGTCATCGACACCAGCCGCAACGGCAACGGCCCGCTCTCCGGCGACCACGACAAGGCATGGTGCAACCCCGCGGGCCGCGCCCTCGGCGACCCCCCGACCGTCCGCACCGGCGACGCCCTGGTGGACGCCTTCCTGTGGGTCAAGCGGCCGGGGGAGTCCGACGGGGCCTGCCGGGGCGGCCCGGACGCCGGCAAGTGGTGGGAGCCGTACGCCCTGGAGCTGGCCCGCAACGCCCACTGACCGGCGCCGGTCGGTGGGCGTCGCGCGCGTCACTCCTCCCGCGACTCCGGGGCGAACTCCTCCGCGACCGGCACCTTGACCCAAACCGCCTCGGACGGGGTGCCCTCGTCGTCGACGACCTCCAGCATGTACCAGCCGGGCGGCACCAGGGAGGGGTCCTTGGGGACGGTGACGGTCACGCCGCCGTCCGTCCGCGCGAGGTCCAGGGCGATCGAGCGCTGCTCGTTGTTGGTGACGTGGGTGAAGGAGCCCGGCCGGATCAGCCGCGCCCGGGCGATCCTGCGCGGATCGCTGGTGCGGTAGGTGCTCTGCTCCCCGAGCTTCACCGTCCTCGGCTCGGTGTCCTTGAACTCCGGCCGGTCGTCGCGGAAGCCGTAGGGCGGGGTGTAGAGGTCGATCTGCTGCTGGAAGGTGCCCGGCTTGCTGTTGGCCTTGTCTCCGAAGAGCGAGTCGGAGCCGAAGGTCATCACCCGTCCGTCCGGCAGCAGCAGGGCGCCCGAGTGGTAGTTGCGGCCCACCAGGGGGTCGGCCACCGCGCGCGTGGTGTCGGTGGCCGGGTCGTACAGCTCGGCCTTGAGGATGTTGGAGTCGCTGCGGCCGCGGTAGTCGCCGGAGCCGTTGGTGGTCAGCACGGTGTCGTCCGGCAGGATGACGCTGCTGGGGTAGCGGACCTTGGCGTACAGCCGGGGACCGTCGTGGAAGCGGGGATTGTCCTCGCGCAGGTCCACGATCCGGGTCTTCGCCGTCGACCTGCGGTTCTCCCCGACCCCGCCACCGCCGAGGACCATGTAGCGCTGCTCCTGGGCGGGCGGCAGCAGCACCGACATCGAGGTCTCCAGCAGGTCCGGGTCGCTCATGCCGGGCACTTCGGTGAAGTCGTTGGTCTCCAGGTCCCACAGGCCCGGGGTGCGGCCCTTGTCGGCCGGTCCGTAGCCGGCGTTGGAGCCGGTGTAGAAGATGCGGCCCCGGTCGGCGAGGAAGAGGGCGGGGTAGGTGGGGAAGAAGCGCTCGGTGGGCAGGTAGCGCCAGGTGCGACTGGCGGGGTCGTAGATCTCGTTCTTGCCGGGGACGACCTGGCCGATCTCGTCCAGCCCGGACACCGACAGCACCCTGCCGTCCTGCAGGGTGGTCAGCGTGGGGTACCAGCGGGCCTCCTGCATGGGGTCGACGGTGATGTAGCGCTCGGCGACCGGATCGAACTCGAAGGCGTCCTTGATGCCCTGGAAGTCCTTCTTGTCGAAGGACAGCTTGTTGGCGATGCCGTACGCGTTGCGGGCGTCCTCGCCGGTGAGGCCCTCGATGCGGTAGTTGTCGGTGGTCCCCGTCTCGTACTCCGCGCCCTTGCCGAGGGCCTCCACGTAGACGCGCGCCGTGCTGGCCGTGACCTTGACCTGGTCGCCCTCGCCGGTCTTGCGGGCCCGCGGCACGAGAACGGCGTCCTTGGACTCGAAGGTCTTGTGGTTGTCCTTACCGGTGAAGCGGGTGCCGGCGGGGAAGGTCATCGGCTTGTCGGGGTTCTCGTTGTGGACGACCATCAGGCCGCCGGCCCTGGTGACGTCGCCCTCCAGCTTCTCGTAGCGCTGGGTGCCCCCGGCCACCAGCAGCTTGCCGTCGGCGAGCTGGGTGTGGCCGGCGCAGAAGAGGTCCTTGGGCGTGGGGATGTTCTTGAAGGTGTTCGTGCGCGGGTCCCACAGGACCGTGCGGAAGGTCTTCGCCTTGAAGTTCGCGGCGTTGTTGCCCGATCCCGCGACCAGCAGCACCTTCCCGGTGTGCAGCAGGGCCGCGTGGATGGTGTTGATGCGGTACTCGCGGGGCACGTCCACGACGTCCCAGTGGCCGTTCCGTGCCTTGTAGGCCGGCTGGTTGATCTTGTAGTCGTGGTACTGGTGCGCGGCGTAGCCCCACAGGGCCGGGCCGTTCATGCCGGCCAGCGCCATCAGGGCGGCGGCCCCCAGGGCCGTGCGCCGGGTGCGGCGGCTCGGACGCAGGCGCATCACCGGGCGGCCTCCTCGGCGGGCCGGGCGCGGTGCAGGCCCCAGCGCCAGGCGACGATGGGCGCCACGGTGATCACCAGGGCGAGCACGGCCCAGGTGCGCATTGCCACATGGGTGTGGCCCAGCACGAACGAGGCCACCAGCGAGCCGCCGAAGACCACCAGGAAGAACAGGTGGATGCGGAAGGTGCCGAAGAGTGTGTCGGGGCTGGCGGAGTCGCCCTTGGGCGTCACCACGAAGCGGCTCTTGCGGCGCAGCACGGCGTCCATGAGCGAACGGGCGTAGACGGGCGCCGACAGCGCGGACATCACCATGCCGGCCAGGCCGCCGGAGCCCTCGGGCTCGTGCGGGGAGACGTTGTGCCGGCGGTTCCAGATGTACAGGCCGATCTGGAGGGCGGCGGCGTCGCTGTAGAGCATCATCCAGATCTCGGAGTCGATCGAGATGCCGGAGGCGCCGAGGCCCAGGAAGAGCGTGCAGCTCAGGGCGCCGAGCATCCAGTTGATCGCGGTCATGGGGTAGTAGATGACCATGAGCGTGTAGTTGAGGAACGGACCCGGCCCGAGGGTGAAGGGCCCTTTCCAGTACTGCTTGAGGATGGTCTCGTACGTGCCCCGAGACCAGCGCAGCTGCTGTGTGAAGAAGTCCGTCCAGGCGTTCGGTCCCTCGCCGACGGCGAGGACGTCGGGGGTGTAGACCGAGCGCCACTTGCGACCGGTGGCCGGGTTGCGGTGCCGGTGCAGTTCGAAGCCGGTGGCCATGTCCTCGGTGATCGAGTCGTACAGGCCGCCGATGCTCTTGAGGGCCGAGATGCGCACGGCGTTGTTGGTGCCGACGAACATGGGGGCGCCGTAGCGGTTGCCGGCGCGCTGGATCAGGGCGTGGAAGAGGAACTGCTGGCTCTCGGCGGCCTTGGTGACCGCCGTGTCGTAGTTCCCGTACACCTGCGGTCCAACGACAAAAGCGACATCCGGGTCACGGAAGTAACCGAGCATGCGCTCGAGGAAGTTGGGCAGCGGCACGTGATCGGTGTCGACGGAGGCGAAGAAGTCGTAGTCGTCGCCGTGCGCGTCGAGCCAGGCGTTGTAGTTCCCGTGCTTCGTCCGAGCCCGGTGCGGGCCCTTGGGCGTGTTCCACTTCTCGATCCCCTTGCGGCTGAAGTGCCGTACGCCCAGCCGCTCGCAGACCGCCTTGACCTCGGGGTCGTCGCCCTCGTCGAGGAGCCAGACGTGCACGGGACCCCGGTGGCGGACCCGCACGGCCGCCTCCAGGGTCTTGGTGACCATGGACAGGGGCTCCTTGCCGGGCACGAAGGACGTCAGGAAGGCGACCTTGGTGCCCGACTCGGGCACCACCGGTATGGGATCCCGGGCCACCAGGGTGGCGTGGGCGTTGGAGACGACGTTCAGTGTGCGGAAGAGCTCGATCAGCCCGATGGACACCAGCATCACCGTGTCCAGGGACCGCATCAGCGCACTCGCGTGGTCGCGCTGCGTCCAGTGCGCGGGCTGCATCAGCCAGATCAGCAGGCCCAGCGAGACGACGGGCGCCGCTCCGAGCAGCAGCGCGGCCTGGATCCGGTGCGGCTCGTCGGCCAGCAGGCTGCGGTAGCGGACGCGGTAGGGGCCGGGCCCCTCGGGCGGCCGGCTCAGCGGGCCGGCCAGCCGGCTGTAGTGCTCGTAGTCGTAGCGGGGCAGGGGTTTGCGGCGGTACGGCGGGGAGGTCCGCCCCGGCGGGCCGGTGCGCCGCGGCCGGTCCGGCGAGCGGGCCGGCGCGGGCACGAGCACCCCCTCGGGCGGTGCGGAAACGGATCTCTGCTGCCGGGCACCGGCAGGCGTCGACGTCATAGTCATTCCCCCCGCACGCATGCGACTGCGTGTGTACGTGCCGTACGTGGGCCCCCCGGCCCCCCTCGCCCCCGCCCAACTCACGGATTTCCCAGTGATATTGGGCGAAGACGTGCGTTTCAGGATCTCGGACCCAAGGTCATGATCGCAAGGGTGAAACGCGGTGCTTAGCGGGCAAAGTGGTGCGTCGAACGAAGATGCCCATGAAGCATGAGAAACGGAAGAAAAGTGGTCACATCTGACACGCTTGTGCCTTCGTGACGCGCGGGACGCGCACAACGACTCAGGGCTCCTCACGTGCGTGAGGAGCCCTGAGTCTCGCGTGCGCCGCCAGGGACTCGAACCCCGGACCCGCTGATTAAGAGTCAGCTGCTCTAACCAACTGAGCTAGCGGCGCCTGCTGACAGAGAAAACTCTACCTGACGTCCGGGGGTGCTTCCGACCACCCCGGATGCCGCTCGGCGGCCCGCGCCCGGCCGTTCTCGTCGGACACACGCCGGCAGGGCGGGCGTTCTGTCCATTTATGCGGAGATTTCCCTTACGTAGGGTAATCGTCGTGCGGCATGCGGTTCCGTGCGACCGCTGGGAAGCTGTGGCGAACGAGGCGAAAGTTTTCTCCTGATCCTCGTGAGGGGAAGGTGGCAGCGAGATGGCCGAGGACGCACCCGAGGACATATCCACCGCAGGCCCCGCCCGCGCCCGGCGGCATCCGGCGCGCGGGGCGCTGGTCGCCGCCGTCGGAGCGGCCGTGATCGCCGGTGCCGGCCCGGTCGCGGCGGCAGCGGAACCGTCGGACCCGTCGCCCGGCGTGGGATCGGAGGCCGGAACGGCCGTCCAGGAGGACGTCCGGCACGGCACCGACGAGGACCCCCGCGGCGACGCCGGGCAGGAGGCGGACCACGAGACGGACCACGAGACGGACCGGCAGGCGGGCCGCCAGGCGGCCCCGGCGGGTGCGGAGGGCGCCGCCGAGGACGCCGGCGAGAGTGCCGCCGAGGGCGCCGGCGCCCCCGCCGGGAGCCGGCCCGCCGCCCCCGACCTGGAGCCCGCCGTCGCCTACGCGCTGCGTCACGTCGGCGACCCGTACGTCTTCGGCGCCGAGGGGCCGCGCAGCTGGGACTGCTCCGGCCTCGTCCAGCAGGCGTACCGGCGCGCGGGCGTGCGGCTGCCGCGCCTGGCCGCCGACCAGTACCGCGCCACCCGGCCCATTGCGCGCAGCGCGCTGCGCCGCGGCGACCTGGTCTTCTGGTCGACCGACGGCAGGGCCTCGGGGGTGCACCACGTGGCCATCTACGCGGGCGGCGGCCGCTACATCGAGGCGGCCCGGCCCGGTACGCGCGTCCGGGTTTCGACCTTCGCGTACTACCCGCCGCAGCTCTACGGGCGGGTGGTGTGGGCGGGTCCGGCGCAGGTCCTGCCGGGCGAGGAGGAGGCGGACGCGCACGTCACCTGTTCGGACGATGCCGCGGGGTGCGGCTGAGGGGTTCGGGTCCGGCTGCCCGGTCACGGTGCGTGGCGTGATCGGGCAGGGGGCGGCGGCGTCCGTCAAGGGCGCCTTTTTGGCCTGGACATGACTACGGGCCGGTACTAGCCTCCGTGTTGGTCTAGACCGCGTTCCACTCGTCTCACAGAACCCCCCACGTTCGCGAGGAGTGACGTATGCGCAAAAAGATCAGCGCGACGATCATCGGCCTGAGCGTCGCCTGCATCTCCCTCTTCCCCGCCGGCAGCGCCGGCAGCCACGGCTACACCGACGCACCCACCAGCCGCCAGTCCTTCTGCGCCCAGGGCGCGGTGGAGGACTGCGGCGAGATCCAGTGGGAGCCGCAGTCCGTCGAGGGCCCCAAGGGCTTCCCGTCCCACGGCCCCGCCGACGGCACGCTCTGTGCCGGCGGCAACAGCCGCTTCGCCGAGCTCGACGACCCGCGGGACGGCACCTGGCCCGCCACCCGGGTCACGGCGGGCCGCAGCTACACGTTCCGCTGGAGGCTCACCGCCCGCCACGCGACCACGGACTTCCGCTACTACCTCACCAACGACCACTACCGGCCCGGCCGGCCGCTCACCCGCGCCGACCTCGACCTGCAGCCGTTCCTGACCGTGCCCTACGGCGGTCGCGTCCCCGACGCCACCGTCACCCACCAGGCCACGATCCCGGCGGGCCGGAGCGGCAAGCAGCTGATCCTGGCGGTCTGGACGATCGCCGACACGGGCAACGCGTTCTACGCCTGCTCCGACGTGCAGTTCTGATGCCCGCCTCCGGCGCCGGGGCCGCGCCCCGGCGCCGGAGTGCGCGCCGTCAGGACGGCCCGCCCGCTCCGCCGTCGCCGTCCCGCTGCTGCTCGGCGGGGTCGCGCCGCAGCGCGTACCGGGCCAGCAGGCCCGCGACGACCAGGGCGACCACGGCCAGCAGCGCGTAGTCGGGCACCGCGCCGCCCGCCCGCGTGGCGAGTTCCTGCAGACGGGAATCGGACGCGTCGTCCACCAGTCCGGGCAGCGCGGTCGTGCCGCCCCAGCCGAGGAAGAGCACCCCGATCCCGATGAAGAACAGCCCCGACAGCAGGGACGTGGTGTGCAGCCGCAGCCGGCCCAGCCGCAGCTCCCGGCCGCGCAGCCACGCCCGGCCGCCCAGCCGGAAGCGCTCCCAGAACAGGGCCAGCACGAACAGCGGCAGCGCCATGCCCAGCGCGTAGACGGCCAGCATCGAGGCGCCGTGCACCGGGTTGCCGTGCAGTGCCGTCATCGTCAGCACGGCGCCCAGGATCGGCCCGGCGCAGAAGCCGGCCAGCCCGTACACGCAGCCCAGCAGGAACGTGGAGGCCGCCGACGTCGGCGTGATCCGGCCCGCCGCCTGCTGCGCCCGCCGGGAGGCGAATCCCAGGCCGAGGATCTGGGCCGCGCCCAGCGCGATCACCGTCCAGCCGCCGATGGTGATCAGCAGCTCGCGGTGGCCGTTGAAGAGCCGGCTGGCGGTGGAGGAGGCCGCCCCCAGGGGGACGAGCGTGGTGGCGAGCCCGAGGTAGAACACGCAGGTACGGGCGAGCAGCCGGCCCGGCGTGGCCAGGGAGTAGGCGAAGAACGCCGGCAGCAGCAGTGCGCTGCACGGGCTGACCAGGGCGAGGACGCCGCCCAGGAAGGCGGCGAGGTAGCCGATGTCGGTCACCGGCCCGCCTTCCCGGATGCCGCGGCCGCCTCCTTCGCGGCCCTGGCCTGCGCGATGGCCGCCTCGAACTCCTTCAGCGGCTGCGCGCCCGCCAGCGGCCGGCCGCCGACGAGGAAGGAGGGCGTGCTCTGCACGCCCAGGGAGTAGCCCTCCTCCTGGTCCTTCTTCACGGCTGCCGCGGCCTCGTCGCTGCCCAGGTCGGCGCGGAACTTCTCCAGGTCGGTCACGCCCGCGGAGCGGGCCAGGTCGGCCAGCTTGTCCTCGGCCAGCGCGTCGCCCTTGCGGTGCTCGGCGAACAGCAGGTCGTGCAGTTGCCAGAAGCGGCCCTGCTTGCCGGCGGCCCAGGAGGCGCGGGCGGCCCGCTCGGAGTCCTTGCCGAAGATCGGGAAGTTGCGGAACTCGATGCGCAGGACGCCGGCGTCGACGTACTTCTTGATCAGCTCGGGCTGCGTCTCACGCGTGAAGCGGCCGCAGTAGGAGCACTGGTAGTCGGCCCATTCGACGAGCACGACGGGTGCGTCCGGCTTGCCGACGGCGAGCGCGTCGCCCTGCTTCCGGCGGCTGGTGGCCTGTTCGAGCTTGTCGTAGGTGGCCTGCTGCGGGTCGTAGGCCGGCTGCGGGTCGGCGGAGGCATGCGAGCCGGAGCCGCCGGAGGAACCCTTGCCGATGGCGATACCGGCGGCCACCAGGGCCACCAGGAGGGCGACTATGGCGCCCACGGCCGCCCACCGGCGGGAGAGCGTGGAAATGCGTGCGGACATGGGGAACGTGACTCCCTGGGTCGTACGGGATCTGGGCGTGCCGGAGCGCGGCCCGGCGGCGGGCCGCTGCAGGGCGGTCTAGATCCGTAGGACGGGGAGCGGGCCGGTGGCGCCGGCCGGGGGAGCGGGCGGGGCGCGCACGCCCCCGGTCCGCGGCGCCCGGTCCTGCGCCACGGTGCCGCGGGCACCGGCCGGGCAGGTGACGGGATCGGCGTGCGGGGCGGCGACGGCCGCCTGGATGCCGCCCGGCGGGGCGTCCTGCTGACGGCAGGAGCCGCCGGGGGAGGAGGTGTCCGCGCGGAGGTCCGCCACGGGGACGGCCTCGGGGGTACGGACCGCGGAGGCGGCCCGCGCCGTGGCGGGCCCGCCGGAAGCGCCTGCGCCGGGCGCGGCCGCGCCGGCGAGGGGCGCGAGGACGACGGCCAGGAGGAGCAGGAGCACGGCGAGCGGGGCAGGGCGCTGCCACTGTGCCGTGGGCGACACGCGCTGCTCCTTTCCGTGGGTGTCCGCTTCTGCGGCCGTACTACGGCGAAGGCCCCCACCGTGTGGTGAGGGCCTTCGTCTGTCTGTGCGCCGCCAGGGACTCGAACCCCGGACCCGCTGATTAAGAGTCAGCTGCTCTAACCAACTGAGCTAGCGGCGCCTGCTGACAGAGAAAACTCTACCTGATGTCCGGGGGTGCTCCGAACCACCTGTCCCACCGGCCCCGCGCGCCCCGGTCCGCTCAGGGCTTCGCGCGGCTCACAGCGCCATGGACAGCAGCAGGGGCGCGGCGTGCCGGCTGAGCGTCTCCGCCGCCTCCCGCAGCCGGTGCGCGTGTCGCACCGGCAGGGACAGCGCCAGGGAGCCGACCGAGCGCCCCGCGGTCATCGGGACCGCCGCGCACACGGTGCCCACCGCGTACTCCTGCAGGTCGAGCACGGGCACGCTCGCCGGGTGCGCGTCCAGCTTGCTGAAGAGCACCTTCTCGTTGGTGATCGTCCGGGAGGTCAGGCGCGCCGTGCGGTGCCGGGAGAGGTGGTCGCGCCGGCCGTCGTGGTCGAGCTGGGTGAGCAGGCACTTGCCCAGCGCGGTGGCGTGGGCGGCCGCCCGGAAGTCGACCCATTCGTTGACCTTGGGGGTGCGCGGGCCGTCCGCGTACTGCGTGATGCGCAGCTCGCCGTCCACATAGCTGCTGAGGTAGACGGCCGCGCCGACCGTGTCGCGCAGCTTCGACAGCGAGTGCTGCAGCTTGCGCTCCAGCGCGGTCTTGCGGTCGTACCCGGCGCCGAGCAGGACCAGGGCCTCGCCCGTGACGTAGCCGCCGTCGCCGGTGCGCCGCACGTACTGCTCGCGGCGCAGCATCGTCAGCAGGCGGGCCAGGTGGGTCGCGGGCAGCCCGGTCTCGCGGGCGAGCTGGGCCTCGTCGATGCCGCCGGTGTGCCTGGCGACCGTCTCCAGCACGCGCAGGGCGTGCTGGACCGCGTGGAACGGTGCGGTCGGCTCGTGCCTGAGCGCCACGGTCTCCCCCTAGCGGTTACCTGTGGGTGTACCTCCGCCCACGATAAGGGCGAACCTGCCGCTCACGAGAGGGACTTGACGGGATCGGGATGCGGCCGGAATAAACGGAGAGACGCTCCGGTTGAACACCGGCCGAGCCCACCGGCTCGCAGGCACAGGCGTTCATCAAGGAGGCGGGCCACCGTGGCCGACGTACAGGACGACACCATCCGCGCGACGGCGCTCGGCAGCGCCCCCGTGCCCCTGTCCGTACTGGACCTGGCGACCGTCGGCACCGGCCGCACCGCCCACCAGGCCCTGGGCACCACCGTCGAGCTCGCCCGGCTCGCCGAGCGGCGCGGCTACCACCGCTTCTGGGTCGCCGAACACCACTCCATGCCGGGCGTGGCCAGCTCCTCCCCGGCCGTGATCCTCGCCCACCTCGCAGCCCGCACCGAGCGCATACGCCTCGGCTCCGGCGGGGTGATGCTGCCCAACCACGCGCCCCTGGTGATCGCCGAGCAGTTCGGCACCCTGGAGGCGCTCGCCCCCGGGCGCATCGATCTGGGACTGGGGCGCGCACCCGGCACGGACGGCGCCACCGCCGCCGCCCTGCGCCGCCGGGACCGGCCCGCCGAGGGCGCCGACGAGTTCCCCGAGCAGCTCTCGGAGCTCACCCGCTTCCTCGACGACGACTTCCCCGACGGCCACCCCTACGCCCGCATCCACGCCGTCCCCGGCCCCGTCCAGGGCCGGGTGCCCGGCGGGGTGCAGCGCGCCGACCGGCCGTCCATCTGGCTGCTCGGCTCCTCCGGCTTCAGCGCCCGCCTGGCCGGGCTGCTGGGCCTGCCGTTCTCCTTCGCGCACCACTTCTCCTCGGCAAACACGCTGCCGGCGCTCGAGCTCTACCGCGAGTCCTTCCGGCCCTCGGCCGTGCTCGACCGCCCCTACGCCAAGATCGGCGTGCAGGCGCTGGCCGCCGACGACCCCGCCGAGGCACGCCGGCAGGTCCTCACCGGGGCGCTGTCGATGCTGCGCCTGCGCACCGGCCGGCCCGGCCTGGTGCCGTCCCCGGAGGAGGCCGAGAGCCACGCCCTGGGCCTCGCCGAGCAGGAGTTCGTCGCCGACTGGCTGCGCAACGTGGTCTACGGCACGGCCGACCAGGTGCGCGAGGGGCTGGACGCGCTGGCGAAGCGGACGGGCGTGGACGAGCTGATGATCACCGCCAACGTCCATGGCCCGCAGGCCCGGCTGCGCAGCTACGAGCTGATCGCCGACGCATACGGCCTCCCGGCCGGCCGGTAGCCCGCGCCGGACGGGGGCGGCCCCGCGCCAGGTCGTGTCCGGCGGATCACGCAGTGCCCCGTAAGGGGCGCGGGGAACTGCGCGATCGGCCCGCGACGGCCCGCAGCCGACACGCCACCCCGCCGCCTGCGGGCGCGTCGTGGCCGGTCGCGCCCACGCGGCGGCAGCCGCAGATCGGCACAGCCCCGCGCCCCTACGGCCGGACGCCGGTGCTCAGCAGCGCCGAGATGCGGTCCGCCGGCACCGGGCGGGAGTAGAACCAGCCCTGCCCGGTGTCGCACCCGATCCGCCCCAGCCGCTCCGCCTGCTCCGCGCTCTCCACGCACTCCGCCGTCACCGTCAGGCCCAGCCGGTGCGCCAGCTGCACCAGCGCCTCCACGATCGTCTCGTCCGCCGGATTGGGGTGCTCCTCGGCGCGGAAGCCGTGGACGAAGGATCCGTCCAGCTTGAGCGTGGAGACCGGCAGACGGCTGAGGTAGGCAAGATTGGAATAGCCGGTGCCGAAGTCGTCGATGGCGATGGCCACGCCCATGTCGCTGAGCGCCTGCAACTGCTGCAGCGGCCGCCCGGCCGAACCCATCACCGCCGACTCCGTCAGCTCCAGCTGCAGCAGGCTCGCCGGCAGCCCGGTCTCGGCGAGGATGCCGGCCACGTCGGCGACGAGGTCGGAGTCCCACACCTGACGCACCGCCACGTTCACGCTGACCACGAGCGGTTCGCCGGGGTGGTCCAGCTGCCAGCGGCGGGCCTGGCGGCAGGCGGTGGCCAGCACCCAGCGCCCCAGCGGCACGATGGCGCCGGTCTCCTCGGCCAGCCCGATGAACCGGTTGGGGCCCAGCGTGCCGAACTGCGGGTGCCGCCAGCGCACGAGCGCCTCGACCCCGCGCACGACGCCGTCGCCGAGCCCCACCAGCGGCTGGTACTGCAGGTCGAACTCCTCGCGTTCGACGGCCGGCCGCAGGGTGTTCGACAGCGTCTGCCGGGTCATGCGGTGGGCGTTGCGCTCGGGGTCGAAGAGCGTCCAGCGGGCCTTGCCGTCCGCCTTCGCCCAGTACAGCGTGGTGTCCGCGGCCTGCATCAGCTCGGTCGCATGCGTCCCGGCGCACGGGCGCTCGACGACCCCGATGCTCGCCGAGACCGCCAGGTGCTGGCCCGCCACCTCGAACGGGCGGGCGAGCGCGCTCTGCACGGCACCGGCGAGGTCGATCAGCTGTTGGGTGCCCGTGGAGTCCTCCACCATCAGGGCGAACTCGTCCCCGCCGAGCCGGGCCACCAGGTGGCCGCCGGGCGCGGCGCACTCGGTCAGCCGCCGCGCCACCGCGGTCAGCAGCCGGTCGCCGGCCCGGTGGCCGAGCGTGTCGTTGACGGCCTTGAAGCCGTCCAGGTCGAGGTAGCACAGCCCGATCCGGCCGCTGCGCCGGGGACGTTCGCCGGCCGGTACGGCCTCCGGGGCGGCCGGTGTCCGCGGCGCGGCCAGCGCACCGGCCAGGCGTTCGAAGAACAGGCTGCGGTTGGGCAGCCCCGTGACGGGGTCGTGCATCCGCAGGTGCCGCAGCCGGGCGCGCAGGTCGCGGCGGTCGGTGATGTCGGCCACGGACAGCAGTGCGGTGCGGGTCTCGGGCAGCGGGGTCACGGTCACCTCCGCCCACAGCCGTCCGCCGCCGGCTTGTCTGAGCCTGCGCGTGCAGTGCAGGCTCTCGCGGCGGCCGAGCAGCACCTCCCGGTAGGCGCTCCACAGCCGCAGGTCGTCGCGCAGCCCGGTGAACTCCGCGGCGGGGCGCTCCCGCAGGTGCTCCGGATCGGTGCCCAACAGGGCGGCGAGGGCGTCGTTGGCGATGCGTACGAGGCCGTCGCTGCCGACGACGGCCATGCCGAGGCGCGCGGCTCGGAAGGCAGCGCGGAATTCCATCGAAGTGACGTTACGTTGCGTGACGACTGGTGGCTCCGAATCGGGCGTTCCGTCCCGGCCGTCGAGTGCTCCGCTCAACGCTCGCTCCCGCGTGGCATCGGTTCCGCACGGATCCCCGTGCGGGTGTCGTGTGTCTCGTACGCGTGGTGGAAAAGGCGGCAAATGGCCGCCTGTAGGGGGATTCCGTGCTGGAAGTGTGGCGAGCATAGAGCCCGCGCAGGGACCGTTCCAGCGGCCCGGCCGCGAGGGGCGGTGCCGCAGGCAGGGTCCCGACCGATTCCGTCCGTCCGTGAGCGCGTGTGCACCGTCGTGCCCGGGACTGCTTGGCAAATCTTCTTGATTGTCTTCCTCGATTGACCGTCCGTGACTGAGTGTGATGTACCCAGAAGTCGGCTTAGTCACTCGACTGGGGTAGTGAAACGGGGCATAACACCGCAAATAACAAGAGGGTGGGTGAGGTCTCCCAATTCCGTCCCCGGAGGTCGACGTGGTGCGTCCGCTGACACCCATGGGAGTGGACCCGCTGCGGCCCCGCCGCCCGCAGCGGTCCCGGCTGCGCCGCGCGGGCGCGGTCCTGACCAGCCTGTGCGCCATCGCCACGACCATCGCCGCGGCCCCGGCGCACGCCACCGGCCCGGGCGGCCCCTGCGCGCTCCCGCGCAGTCAGGCGCACCACTCCGAGGGCCTCGACACCTGGAACCCGGACTACCCGCGCCCCCTCGGCCGCCTCGACGCCGTCATGATCTTCCTGTCCTTCCCGGACTCCCGCCCCGTGGTGACCCCCGAACGGCTCGCCGCCGACCACTTCCCCGGCACGTCGCGCTTCTTCGAGCGCGCCTCCTACGGGCGCTTCACGCTGCGGGTGCACCCCCTCAAGCGGTGGCTGCGCATGCCCCGGCCCTCCGGCGAGTACCACATACAGCGCGACTGGGACGGCGAGCGGCGCTCGGCCTATCTGCGCGACGCCGTCGCCGCCGCCGACAAGACGGTGGACTTCCGCCACTTCAACCTCGTCTACCTCGTCGCCGACCCCGACGCCCCCGGCGTCGACTCGGACGCGACCAAGGTCGTCAACCTGGAGGAGCCCCTGCGTGTCGACGGCACCGAGCTGCAGCGCGTCGTCACCGTCTTCGAACACCACCCGCCCGACCGCAACGTCCTGGCCCACGAGACCGGCCACGTCCTGGACCTGCCCGACCTGTACCACCGGCCCACCGACGGCAAGGGCGACTGGGACACCCATGTCGGCGACTGGGACATCATGGGCAGCCAGTTCGGGCTGGCCTCCGAGCCCTTCGCCTGGCACAAGTGGAAGCTGGGCTGGCTCGGCCCCCGCCAGGTCCACTGCGTCAGCAGCTCCGGCAGCACCCTGCACACCCTGCAGCCGCTGGAGTCGCCCATGCGCGGCGGCGCGGACGGCCGGACCCGGATGGTGGTCGTGCGCACCGGCGCGGCCAGCGCCATCGTCGTCGAGGCGCGCACCGCCAACGGCAACGACGCCGGCACCTGCACCGAGGGCGTGCTCGTCTACCGGGTGCGCAGCGACACCGCCTCCGGCAGCGGGCCCATCCAGGTGCTGGACGGCCACCCCGCCGGCCACGCCTGCTGGGGCGAGTCCGTCTACCCCCCGCTCGCGGACGCCCCGCTGGGCGCGGGGGAGTCCCTGGAGGCGGACGGGGTACGGGTCGAGGTGCGCGGCCGCGCGCCCACCGGCGCCTGGAACCTGAAGGTCACCCGAGGGTGACGCCCGGCACCCGGACCGCATACGCAGAAGGCCCCCACCGCACGGTGGGGGCCTTCTGCTGTCTGTGCGCCGCCAGGGACTCGAACCCCGGACCCGCTGATTAAGAGTCAGCTGCTCTAACCAACTGAGCTAGCGGCGCCTGCTGACGTGGAAGACTTTAGCACCCCGATCCGGTGGAAAGAAAATCCGTATGTTTCAGCGGGTGGGACGCGTGGGTACAGGGCCTTCTCCCGCGGCCCGCAGACACGCCCACAGCAGCACGTCCGCGCCCGGCAGCCACGGGCGGCGGACCTCCGGGGCCACCAGCCAGCGCGCGGCCGCCGGCCCGTCCTCCCCGCCCGCGGGGAACGGCGGCGGCACGGTCACCGCGTCGCCCGTGCCGTAGTACAGCAGCGACGGCGCGCTGCGGCCCGTACGGCTCCACTCCTCCCAGGCCAGCAGCGCCGGCAGGCGCTGGGCCGTGCCCGGCGCGGCGAACAGCAGCAGCCTGCCCCGGTGGGCGGCCACCGGGCCGGACCCGGGCGCGCCGGGCGACCACAGGCGGTCCAGCATCCGGCGGCCGAAGAGCACGGGCGCGTCGATCACGTCGAAGACGGTGCCGCAGGGCAGCTCCACCGGGGCGCCGGGATGATGTGCCCACAGCGTGTGCACCCGGTGCGGGAAGCGGTCCGCGGAGGCCAGCCAGTCGATGCCCGCCAGCGTGACGAAGGCACCCTGCGCCCGCGGACCGGCGCCGGTGCGGGTGCCGGTGCCCCGGGCAGGGGGCCGGTGATCGGGGGTGCGACGGGCCGGGGAGGGAGAGGGGGAGGGGACGGGGTGCGGTAGGTACGACCGGGTGCTCATGGCCCCATCGTCGGGGCCCCGCCGGGGTGCCTTCGGGGTACTTCCCGGAATTCGGGACAGGGCCCCGGAGCGTGCGCTACTTTGTGCGCCGCATATGCCAACGGCCCATGGTCGGGGACCACGGGCCGTACGGGTCACTCGGCGGCGGCGCTGCCCCGCAGCAGGTCACGGCCGAACTCGACCATCTTCTTGGTGTAGTCCTCGCTCCACTCGGCGCGCGCCGCGATCACCGCCATCGGCAGCCGGTCGAAGCGCCGGGGATCGGCGAGCTGAGCCGCCGCCACCGCCTGGAACTCCATCGCCCGGTCCGCGGCCGCCCGGAAGGCCAGTGCCAGCTCCGTGGAACGGGTCAGCAGCTCACGCGGATCCTCGATCGACTCGAGGTCGAAGAAGTGCTCGGGGTCGGCGACGGCCTCGGGCGGCTCGAAGAGCAGCTGCGCGGGCTTCAGGCGGCGCGGGGCACTGCCCTGCGCGCCGGGAGCCTGCTTCGGCTCGCACATGTACATACCTCCACAGATTCGTCTGCACCGCCATCCATTGTCCTGCCACGCGCAAGTGCGCCCCCACTTCTCCCGCGCGCGCTGCCGCGGCCCGCGATCACGGCTGCCAGGCGATGCGGTGTTCGGCGAGGTGGGCCAGGACCGCATGGTTCGCCTCCCAGCCGTCGGGGAACTTCACCGTCACGCCCAGCTGGACCGGCTCCGTCGAGGGGTGCTCGTCCAGGAGGCGGTCCACGCCGGCGCGGCAGACCACGATGCACGCGTGGCGGTGGCGCGAGGCCAGGACGCACAGGCGGCCCGTCTCCAGGTGGAACGCCGTCGCGTCCGGGCGGCCCGAGAGGGGGTGCAGGACCACCGTCACGTCGAACTCGCGGCCCTGCAGACGGTTCGCCGTGTCCACCGTCACCCCGCTCGCGCCCAGGCCGGCCAGGGCCGCCCGGACGGCCGCCGCCTGGTCGCGGTGGGCCGTGCCCACCGCGATGCGGTCGGCCGTCAGGGGCGCCGGGTCCAAGGAGCGCTCGCTGGTCACCGCGCCGCCGCGGTCCAGCAGGCGGCGCACCACCAGGGCCACCGCACCCACCGCCTCGGGGTCCGTGCGCGGCGTGTGCCGGGCCGGCAGCTCCAGCAGGCCCCAGCCCGAGGCGGCCGCCTCGTCCAGCACCCGGTCCGGGCCCGTGCCGTCGGAGGGCACGCCGAAGGCCAGCCGCCGCTCGCCGTGGCCGGTGCCGCTGCGGAACGGCGTGTACGGGTAGAACGCGTCCGACACCAGCGGAGCCGCCGACGCCGGCAGCCGCCAGGACACCGGCAGCCGGTGCTGCGGCAGCGACGGATTGTGGGCGAGCAGCGTGCTGACGGCGCTCGCCGACGGGTCGTACGACAGCCCCGCCCACTGCTCCGCGGCGACCTGGCTGAACGGGTCCAGCTGGCCGGGGTCCCCGACGAACAGGGCCCGCTCGAACAGCCCGGCCACGGCCAGCAGCGCATCCGAGCGCATCTGGTAGGCCTCGTCGACGATCGCATGGCCCCACGGCTCGGCGACCTTGGTGTGCGCCCACTTGGCGGCCGTGGAGACCACCACCTCCAGCCCGGCCAGCTCGGCCGCCTTCGCCGAGGTGACCACCGAGGCGAGGCCGTCGAGGGCGGGGTCGTAGGCGCCCTTGTCGTTGCTGTGCAGCCGGCCCACCGGCAGGTCGGGGTCCTCCTTCGCCAGCCGCAGGACCAGGTCGTCGACCTGCGCGTTCGTCTGGGCGACGATCATCAGCCGACGGCCGGCGGCGGCCAGCTCCCGGGCCGCCCGGACCACCAGTGTCGACTTGCCGGCGCCCGGCGGGGAGTCCACCACGACGCCGCGGTGCGGGCCGTGCAGGGTGTCGTGCAGGATCGCGTCCGTGGCCGCTGCCGCCGCCCGTGCGGGGTCGAAGACGCGGCCGTGCGCCGTGCGTACGGTCACAGGTAGTCCTCCGGGGTCACGGGATCGGGGCCGCCCGCCGGTCCGCCCGCGGGGCCGTCCGGCGGGCCGCCGTGGGTCCACGGCGTCTCCTCGGGGTCCGGCAGCTCGGGCCCGCCGCGCGGCGCGTGCTCGAAGAGCGTCCAGCACACGCTCTCGCCCGGGACCGGCACCGAGCCCTCCTCGGGCACCTTGCCGCGCCCCATCCCGCCGGTCAGCCGCACGGTGATCCCGCTCGTCGGCTCGTGGTACGCCACGAACTCGGCCGGCTGGGACCGGCCGCTGCCGTCCGGCAGGACGCGGTACACCCGGGCGCCGTCCGCCAGGTGCGGGGCGTCGTCGGTGTGCAGGGTCACCAGCGGCCGCGGCCGCGGCACCTTGGCCTCGGTGTACTCCATGACCACTGCGGTGACCTCGCCCGCGAACGCCTCCCCGGCCAGCCGCCGCTCGGCCATCACCAGGGCGTCGTCCAGCGCCTCCTGGGCGTGCAGCTGCGCCTGGGCCGTCTCGCGGGAGGCGAGCTTGCGGGCGGCGGTCACCGCGTCGTCCCGCCGGGGCTGCGGGGGCTCGCCGGCGCGCAGCCGGTCGCGGTGGGCGGTGTACGACCAGCGGTCGCGCTTCCAGCGCTCGGCCACGTGCGCCCCCTCGGGCAGGGCGCGCAGCAGGTCCAGACCGTGCCAGACGGCGTCCCAGGTGGGGCGCAGCTGGCCGGCCAGCAGATCGCGTATCTCCCGCTCGGCGGCGGCCAGCCGCTCCCGCGCCGCGGCGGCCTGGTGCGGGGCGGCCTCCAGCAGCCGGCCGCGGGCGGTGTCGTAGCGGGCGACGGCGGGGCCGAGGAGCTTGTTGTCGAAGACGGGGTCGGTGGCGGGGCCGGCCGGGGGCTGCCGCAGCAGCCCGTCCGGGCCGCGCTCGGTCTCGGCGCGCAGGGCGGCCTCGGCGCCCGTCGTGCCCTCGGGCGGGTCGATCCAGGCGAGCAGGGCGCCCAGGTGCTGGTCCTCCAGGACGCTCTGGCCGGTGGCCCAGTGCCGGCCCAGGACCTGGGTCATGGCCAGCAGCAGCGAGGAGCCCGGCACCCGTGCGCGCTCGCCGTAGTGGGTCAGCCAGCGGCCCAGCAGCGGCACCCGCGGCGGGGCGGGGTGGGGCGTGTCGGGGTCCTGCTCGGCGGTGCGGCGAAAACGCATCGAGCGGCCGAGCAGACGGACGTACTCCACGGCCGCGGCACCGGGCACGAGCAGCTGCGGGGCATCGGCGCACAGCTCCGAGTCGGGCTCGGTCGCGTCGAGGTGCTCCTCGATGTGCGGCAGCAGCGCGTCGGCCAGCTCGGCGAGGAACGCCGAGCGCAGGTCGCGGTCGCGCGGCTGGGGCACGATCAGCAGCCGCGGGGCGTCGCGGTCGGTGCCCACCATGGCGCCCAGCGGCGCGCCGGCCTCGCCGGCGGTGGTCAGGGGGACGAGGACGAGCGGGCGCCCGGCGAGGTGCCGGTGGCGCACGGTGGCCAGCGGTGTGGCCCGTCCCTCCCGGACGGCCTCCAGGCGCGCGAGCGTACCGATCAGCGACATGCGGCCTCCTTGCGCGAGATCGGCCACGAGCGGTCCGCACCCGATGCACCCGGCCCCGCCGCCCCAGGGGCGCGGGGAACTGCGGGATCGGCCACGAACGCCCCGCAGCCGCTCATCGGGCGGCTCCCGCCAGTGCCTCCGCCCGCAGCGCCGCGGCCCTCCGCAGGGCCGCCACCGTCGGGTCGGCCGCGTCGCCCTGCTCGCCGCGCGCGGCGGCGAGCACCGAGCCGACCGTGGTCAGCCCGCCCAGCTCGCCGCGCACACCGCGGCCGAGCGCCTGCACGCAGCCGCTCGCCCGGGCCGAGGCGCGGCAGTGGAAGGCGAGCTCGCAGGCGGCCAGGCACTCGGGTGCGTAGGCGGCGGGGACGGCGTCGAGGGCCTCGGTCAGCTCGCCGGCCGGGCGGCTCACGTCGAAGCTGGTGCCGTCGGGCAGCGCGGCGGCGATCTCCTCGACCCCGGTCAGCCGCGTGAGCTGGCGGCGCGTGGTGGCGCGCTGCTTGCGCAGGTCGACCAGGGCGGCGGTGGGGAGGTTGGAGAAGTCCTTCGGGCACACGAGCAGGGCCTGGGAGCGCACGGTCGCGCCCTCGGTGTGTCCGGCGACGGCTTCGAGGGCGAGGGCGTAGACGGCGGCCTGCCGGGCGGCGGCGCCCACCTTCGCGGAGTCGGCGGCGCCGTCGATCATGGGGAAGGACTTGATCTCGACGACCGTCCACTCGCCGCCGGGGCGCACGACGATCGCGTCCGGCTCCAGGTAGGCGGGCGTGCCGGCGACGGGCAGGGCGAGCATCGGGTGGTCGAGCACCGCCCAGCCGCCGGCGGCGGTGGCCTCGCGCAGGGCCAGGGCGGTGCGGGCCGTGCGGCCCTCGGGGCCGGCGGCGGTGAGGTCGGGGGCGCTCACGGCGCCGGTGGCGGGCGGCTCGGAGCCGTCGGCGAGCCGCTCGTGCAGCAGGCGGGCCAGCTCCGCGCCGCCGTCGGCCTTGACGCGGGCCTCGAAGGAGTGACCGCGCATGAAGGCGAACTGCGACTGGCCGAAGCCCGAGGGCGCTCCCAGGGCCCGGGCGAGGGCGGCCTTGTCGACGCCCGCGCCGTCGAGCAGGGCGCGGCGGTGGCAGCCGGGGTTGGCGGCCAGGGCGGCGAGTGCGCGGGCGTCGAGCGGCAGCGGTGGCACCGCCGGGCCGCGCAGCTCAGCGAGCCGCGCTCGCAGCGCCTTCGGTGCGGGTGTCTCCGGCCTCGCCCCGGGCCGGCTGTCGGGGGAACTGGTCACTGGCGTCCGCCTCGCGAAGTGTCTGTGGCGCCTGCGCCGCCACGCCCGCTCCGGCGGGGGAGCCGGACGGGGTCGCGCCGGTGGGCGCTGTACCCGCCGAAGTCTCCCACCCGCCACTGACATTCGCGGCCGTCCCGGCCGCCGGCGTGCCGGTGAGCCGGGCCCGGATCCGGTCGGCCAGGCGCAGGGCGCGGGGGGCGAGCAGGTAGCCGGTGCCCATGACGGCGGCGCCGGCGAGGGCGTCGAGGAAGTAGTGGTTGGCGGTGCCCATGACGACGAGGGCGGTCAGCAGGGGGTAGCCGATGCCGGCGACCTTGGCCCACAGGGAGCGGCCGTGGCGCCACAGGACGACGCCGCACCACAGGGCCCAGCCCACGTGGAGGCTCGGCATGGCGGCGTACTGGTTGGTGAGCCCGCCGAGTCCGCGCGGGGCGCTGGCCTCGGCGCCCCACCAGCCGTACGAGGAGTACTGGCGCATGGTGTCGATGAAGCCGTAGGCGTCGTCGAGCAGCCGGGGCGGGCAGGTGGGCAGCAGGGTGAAGCCGATGAGGCCGATGAGGGTGGAGAGCATCAGCCAGGTGCGCAGCCGGCGGTAGTGGCCGGGGCGGCGCCGGAAGAGCCACACCAGCAGCGCCGGTGTGACGAGGTAGTGCAGCGAGGCGTAGGCGAAGTCGGCGGGTATGCCGAGCGACGCGTGCTCGGTGAAGAACCGGTTGAGCGGGTGCTCGAAGTTGATGCGAAACGTTTTTTCAAGGTCGAGTATGCGCAGGCCGTGATCCACGGCGTCCTGCTGATCACCTCGGGCGAGGAGCCGGCCGGCCGAGTAGAGCCCGTACACCACGGCTATCAGTGGCAGTTCGGTCCACCAGCGCGGCCGCTTCTCCAGCGGGGCGGTGCGGTACATCCGGACGGCTCTCCATCGGTTCAGGCGACATCTTCAGGCGACCCATGAGCGCGCAAGCAACCAACCGTACGGTGTACGCCACATTGCTCGCACACCGCCCCACGACTTCACGGGAGCCACAGAGCGCGGTCCGGGAGACGCCGCAGGTGGCCGCAGGGTTGCCCGGAAGTGACGTGAGTGATGATGGAGACGCACGTCGTCTCACATCCCGGAGGGGCCGAACCATGGCACCGCGCATCCTGCTGGCCCGGCACGGGCAGACCGAGTGGTCGCTGTCCGGCAAGCACACCGGCCGCACGGACATCCCGCTCCTGGACGAGGGGCGGCGCGGCGCCAAGCTCCTCGGCGAACGACTGCACCGCGCGCCCTGGGACGGCCTGCCGGGCCTGGACGTGCGCACCAGCCCCCTGCTGCGCGCCAAGGAGACCTGCGACCTGGCCGGCTTCGGCGACCGGGCCACCCCCTGGGACGCGCTGCTGGAGTGGGACTACGGCGCGTACGAGGGCATGACCCCCGCCGAGATCAAGGCCGGTCGCCCGGACTGGCTCATCTGGCGCGACGGCGTCCCCGAGGGCGAGACGATCGCGCAGGTCAGCGCGCGGGCGGACGAGGTCGTGGCCTGGGCCCGGTCGGCCGACCGCGACGTGCTGGTCTTCGCCCACGGCCACATCCTGCGCACGATCGCCGCCCGCTGGCTGGGCGAGGACGCCTTCTTCGCCTCCCGCATCCGCCTGGCCCCGACCTCCCTGTCCGTGCTGGGCTGGGCGTACGGCGCGCCCGCCCTGGAGCGCTGGAACGACACCGGCCACCTCGACTGAGGGCCGGGCCGGCCGGGCGGTGAGGCGTGTCTCACACCGCCCGGGCGGTCGTCCCGTGGCGGGTCAGGAACGAGGCCACCGCCGGGTCGGCCGCGTGCCGGCGCAGCATCCGGCCCGTCGTGGCGAGCATCGAGCTGATCCGCGCCGAGCGCACCTGGTCCAGGTGACCCAGCGCCCGCTCGCCCGCGGCCGCCGCCGCGTCCGGCGCGCCCCCGCGGGCCAGGTCGCCGGCGAGCTGCGAGGTGTACAGCGCGATGTTCCGCGCGAAGTGCGGATCCTGCAGGGCGACCGCGCACCGCGCGTGCTCCACGGCCCGGCGCCAGTCGCCGAGCACGGACCAGCACTGGGCCTCGAGGAACTCCAGCTCCGCCTCGCCGAAGAAGCTCATCCACTCCGGGTCGTCCTCGGCCGCCCCGTGCGCGAACAGCGTCCGGGCGCGCAGCAGGGCCTCCTCGGTCGCCGCCCGGTCGCCCATGCCCGCCAGGCCGCCCGCCTCCCGCAGGGCCAGCAGGGACATCAGCCGGTGCGAGCCCAGGGCGCGCCCGGCCTGCTGCGCGGCCTGGGCGGCGCGGACCGCCTCGCGGGGCCGGCCGGCGTCCCGGGCGAGGAAGGACATGTTGCAGAACGCGTGCGCCTCCAGGCCCGCGTCCCCGGCGACGCGGGCGGTGGCCAGCGCCTCGGCGTAGTGGGAGCGGGCGTCGGTGAAGCGGCCCGAGTCGTGGGCCAGCCAGCCGACCGAGACGGCCAGCTCGCCCGCGCCCCGGTGCAGCCGGTCGGCCACCGAGCGCCGCCGGGTCTCGGCGTCCAGCAGCTCGTAGGCCGCCTGCAGCGGGCGGGCCGCGCGGCGGTAGAGGCCGTCGGCGCCGTGCCGGTCGTCGAGCAGGCGGATGCGCCGCACCGCCTGCTCGACGGCGCGGGCCTCGGCCTCGCCGGCGTGGCGGGGGCCGGGACCCCCCGGGGCCGGACCGCCCAGGGAGGCGGCGGCCAGGGCGGCCGGTCCGGAGGTCATGAACGCGCGACGCAACACGTCGCTCTCCTCGTCGTTCTCGGTGGATCTCTCCGCCGCCCCGGGGGTACGGCTTTCGGCGGGGCTCTCTGTTGGACCGGACGGCGCGGAGCCCTTCTTGCGCGCCCCCCGGCCGCGCACGCTCTCGCGCGGCGCGAAGCCCATGTCCGCCGGTTCCCGGCCGGGGAACATATGCCGGAACACTCGCTCGTAGGCGTAGTTGGGGCAGCGGATCTCCCCCGACTCCACGCGCCCGACGTAGCGCGCGTCACACGAGACGTGCTCACCGATCTCGCGCGCGGCCCGGCGCACCGCCGCCGCGAACTCCCCTGGTGAGAGCTGTCCGCGCAACTGCCGGAACTTCGCGTTCGGGCGGGGTGACGGGGACTGGTGGGGCGGCGCCATGGCGGACCCTCTCCCTGGCGAGCCGCCCCGGGACGCTCCCCGGAGGCGGCGGCTGTGCTTGCCGTACGGCGTGATGACCGTACCGGCTGTGACGGGCCCACTATTGGGGGTCCGGTGGGGGAATTGGCTACAAACTGGATATCCCACCTGTCATCCGCCATGAACTGCCATCCTTTGCGGCGGCATGTCGCCGTAGCCGTTGACGCATCTCGGCCGTTGAACCAGTGAGCGTGAGTGCGCTCGACGCTAAGGGCACGGCGTGAGGAGGGGTTTCCCGTGGTGGAGGCCGGAGTGGACATCGGCGGCTCAGGGACGACGGCACTGCAGCACCGGCCGCGCCAGGACCACGGCCCGCGCCCGGCGCCCGGCGGCGACCCGGCACAGGAGCGCACTGCCCAGCAGGACGCCGACGGCCGGCCCTGCGACCTCGTCACCGTGCCGGCCCGCCAGGGCCTGGAGGCGGTCGACATCCTGCGGCTGCGCGACGGCGTCGGGCCCGTCCTGCACGACGGCGACTGCGACACCCTCGGCTTCCTCGTCCCGCCCGGCACCGCCGACGCCTGGGACCTGCCCGGCAGCGCCTGCACCCAGACCTACGCCCACGCCCTGCCCGCCGGCATCCCCGCCGACCCGCCCGTGCGCGGTGCCGGCTGGCTCGTCGCCCCCGAGGCCGCCTACGCCGCGGCCACCGACCCCGTCGTGCTGCGCGCCGCCCTCGGCGAGGCGGCCCGCACCATCGAGGCCGTGGACCGCTGCCGCTGAGCCGCTTTGGGCACCGGCGATACTGGAGGGGTGGCGAAGGGCAGACGCAAACAGGAGCGCGGGCGCGCGGCAGAGGCGATATCCGCGCAGGTGGCGGGCGGTCTCGCCGAGCTGGTCCCGGACCGTGACCGCCCCCGCGCCCGGACGCTGCTGATCGACGGCGCCCCGCAGTCCCACGTCGACCCCGACGACCCGGCCCACCTCGACTTCGCCTACCAGCGCCGGCTCGGGCACATCGCCGACCTCGTCGCGCCCCCGGGCCGGCCGGTGCAGGCACTGCACCTGGGCGGCGGCGCGTTCACCCTCGCCCGGTACGTCGCCGCCACCCGCCCCCGCTCGACCCAGCAGGTCGTCGAGATCGACGCCCCCCTCGTGGCGTTCGTCCGGGCCGAGCTGCCGTTCGACCCCGCCTGGCGCATACGGGTGCGCGGCGGCGACGCCCGCGAGGGGCTCGCCAAGATGCCCGACGGCTGGGCGGACCTGATCATCGCCGACGTCTTCAGCGGTGCCCGCACCCCCGCCCACCTGACCAGCACGCAGTTCGTCGGCGAGGTCCGCCGGGCGCTGCGCCCCGGCGGCTTCTACGCCGCCAACCTCGCCGACGGGCCGCCGCTGGCCCACCTCAAGGCCCAGATAGCCACCGTGCGCACCGTCTTCCCCGAGGTGTGTCTGACCGCCGATCCGGCGGTCCTGCGCGGACGGCGGTTCGGCAACGCCGTCCTGCTCGCCTCCGACCGGCCGCTGCCCCTCGCCGACCTCACCCGCAGGGCCGCCACCGACCCGCACCAGGGCCGGGTCGAACACGGCCGGGAACTCGACGACTTCACCGGTGGCGCCGCCCCGGTGGACGACGCCGCCGCCCGGCCGTCCCCGGCGCCCCCGCCCTCGGTCTTCGAGTGACGCTGCGTCAGCCGCATCAGCCGCATCAGCCGCATCAGCCGCATCAGCCGTGTCAGCCGCGTCAGTCCGGCCGTCCGGTGCGGGCGACGCGGGCGTACCACCGGGCGCTCGACTTGGGGATGCGGGCCTGCGTGGCGTAGTCGACGTAGACCATGCCGAAACGCTTGTCGTAGCCGTAGGCCCACTCGAAGTTGTCCAGCAGCGACCACAGGAAGTAGCCGCGGACGTCGGCGCCCTCCGCCAGCGCCCGCAGCACTGCCTGGAGATGAGCGCGCACATAGGCAATGCGCTCCGGGTCGTGCACCTGCCCGCCGGCGTCCGGCTTGTCGTCGTACGCCGCCCCGTTCTCGGTGACGTACAGGGGCAGGCCGGGCCTCTCACGGGTGAAGCGCATCAGCATCTCGTGCAGGCCGGTGGGGTCCACGGCCCAGTCCATCGCCGTGCGCTTGCCGGGCGGCTGGTGGAAGACCACCCGCTCGGCGCCCGGCCAGGGCGAGGGCCCGCCACGCGCCGGGGGGTCGTTGTCAGTGGCGGCTGATACGACTGTGGGGGCGTAGTAGTTCAGGCCCAGCGCGTCGAGGGGGTGCTCGATGACGTCGGTGTCGCCGTCGCGGACGAAGGACCAGTCGGTGATCCGCCGCGTGTCCGCCAGCAGGTCGGCGGGGTACGCGCCGTGCAGCAGGGGCCCGGTGAAGATACGGGTGGCCAGCGCGTCGATGCGCCGCTGAGCGTCGAGGTCGGCGCACGAGCCGGTGCGGGCCCGCACGACACCGGGGTTGAGGGTCACCGACAGCCGGGCGGTGGCCGGCAGCACGGTGCGCAGCGCGCCGGCGGCCAGCCCGTGGGCCAGGTTCAGGTGGTGCGCGGCGCGCAGCGCCGCCGCCGGATCCTGCCGGCCGGGCGCGTGCACGCCCGCGGCGTAGCCCAGGAAGGCACTGCACCAGGGCTCGTTGAGGGTGCTCCACAGTCCGACCCGGTCGCCGAGCGCCTCGCCGACCAGGTGCGCGTAGTCGGCGAAGCGCAGCGCCGTCTCGCGTGCGGGCCAGCCGCCGGCCGCCTCCAGCTCCTCGGGCAGGTCCCAGTGGTAGAGGGTGACCACGGGCCGGATGCCGTGCGCCAGCAGGTCGTCGGTCAGCGCCCGGTAGAAGTCGAGGCCGCGCGGGTTCGCCGGGCCCCGGCCGGTGGGCTGGACGCGCGGCCAGGAGACGGAGAAGCGGTAGGCGCCGAGACCGAGGTCCGCCATCAGCTGCACGTCCTCGGCCCGCCGGTGGTAGTGGTCGCAGGCCACGTCGCCGGTGTCGCCGCCGTGCACCCGGCCGGGCGTGCGGCAGAAGGCGTCCCAGATGGAAGGGGTGCGCCCGTCCTCCCGGGCCGCGCCCTCGATCTGGTACGCGGCGGTGGCGGCGCCCCACAGGAAGCCGGGGGGAAAGCCGGGCGGTCGGGTCACGGTCATGGGCGAGCCCTCCTGGGGGAGAGACGGGCAAGGAGGAGTGAGGACGGTGGGGGGCAGTGCACGGTTCAGCCCTTGAGGGCGCCCTGCATGACGCCGCCGACGATCCGGCGGCCGCACAGGACGAAGACCAGCAGCAGCGGCAGGGTGCCCAGCAGGGCCCCGGCCATCACCACCGCCTGGTCCGGCACGTAGCCGCGGCCGAGACCGGTCAGGGCCACCTGCACGGTGGGGTTCTCCTGGGTGAGGGCGATCACGGGCCAGAAGAAGTCGTTCCACGCCTGGACGAAGGTGAGCATGCCCAGCACCGCCATCGCCGGCCGGGCAACGGGGAAGACGATGTGCCACACCATCCGCGGGCTGCTCGCGCCGTCGACCCGGGCGGCCTCCAACAGTTCGGTGGGCAGCGCCTGCAGCAAGTACTGGCGCATGAAGAAGACGCCGAAGGCGCTCACGAGCGCCGGCAGCACCACCGCCTGCAGCCGGTCGGTCCAGCCCAGCCGGGACAGCAGCAGGAACAGCGGCACGACGCTCAGCTGCGGCGGCACCATCATCGTCCCCACCGTCAGGGCGAGCAGCGCCCGCCGGCCGCGGAAGCGCAGCTTGGCGAAGGCGAAGCCGGCCAGGGTGCAGAAGAACACCGTCCCCAGTGCAACCGTCCCCGCGACGAGGGCCGTGTTGCCCAGTGCCCGCCCCACGTTCGCCTCGGTCCACGCCGTCCGGAGGTTGGCGGGCAGCCGGCCGCCGAACCACAGTGGCGGTGGCGTGCGGGCCAGTCGGCCGTCGTCCCCCGAGGCGGCGACGGCCGTCCACAGCAGCGGCAGGAGCGAGCCGGCGGTGCACACCACCAGCACGGCGTACGCGAGGGGCCCGGCGCGCGGCCGGCCCCGTGGGGCGCTCCCGGTCACCCGCCGCCCTCACCGGTCCGCGCGCAGCCGGCGCGCCAGGAGCCCGCCCGCGCCCGCGATCAGCACCATCAGTAGGAACATCGTCCAGGCGACGGCCGCCGCCCGGCCGAGGTGGTAGTCGAACCAGCCCTGCTCGTACAAGTACAGCCCCAGGGTCTGGTACTGGTGCGAGGCGCCGCCCTTCTGCCCCGCCGCCCCGCCGAACAGCAGCGGTTCGCCGAAGAGCTGCGTGGCCCCGATCGTGGACACCACGACCGTGAACAGGATCGTCGGCCGCAGCGCCGGGACGGTGACGTGGCGGAACTGCTGCAGGCGCGAGGCGCCGTCCAGCGCCGCCGACTCGTACAGCTCGTCGGGCACCGCCTGCAGGGCGGCCAGGTAGATCAGCGCGTTGTAGCCCGTCCACCGCCAGACGACGATCGAGGAGACCGCGCACCGCGCGCTCCAGGTGCCGTTCTGCCAGTCCACCGGACCGACGCCGATCGCGTCGAGCGCCCAGTTGACCATGCCGTGGTCCCGCCCGAAGAGCAGCACGAACACCAGCGAGGCGGCGGCGACCGACGTGGCGTACGGGGTCAGCAGCGCGACCCGCCAGAACGTGGCGGCGCGCAGCCGGAGGTGGAGCAGATGGGCCAGGCCCAGCGCCATCAGCAGCTGCGGCACGGTCGAGAGCACACCGATGGTGACGGTGTTGCGCAGGGCGTTCCAGAAGAAGTCGTTGCCCAGCAGCCGGGCGTAGTTGTGCAGTCCCACCCACTGCGCGCGGTCGGGGGAGGTCAGCTCCACCCGGTGCAGCGAGGCCCAGCCGGTGTACAGGAGGGGGAAGAGTGCGAATGCTGCAAAAAGGAGGAAGAAGGGGGCGACGAGGACGTACGGGCTCCAGCGTGCGTCCCACCGGTGGGCCCGGCCGCCGCGGACGGCGGCCTGCCGCGGGCGCTGCCGGGAGGGCGGCGCGCCCTCCAGGACGGGGGCGGTGGCCGTCATGCGTCCACCGCGTTCTCGATCTCCTTCTGCGCCGCCCGCCAGCCGGCCCCCGGGGATCTGCCCTGCTGCTCGACCTGGGGAATGCCCACGTCGGTGAACGCCAGCCCGATCTGCTGCTCCCGCGGCCCGAAGACCAGGGTGGGCACGCCCCGCGCGGCCGCGGTGAAGATCGCTCCGATGGGCGCGTCGCCGAAGTACGGGTTCCGGGCGCCCCGCACCTCCGGCAGGTCGTAGGCGGCGGGGGTGGAGGGGATGGCGGCCTGTCGCCGGAAGAGCCGGGCCTGCTGGGCGGGCGCGGTGAGCCAGACCGCGAGGCGCACCGCCTCCGCCCGGTGCCGGGCGGCCTTCGGCACACCGATGAAGGAGCCGCCCCAGTTGGCGGGCCGGGGAGCCGCGGCCACGTCCCACTTGTCGCGCCCGGCGGGGCCGGACTTCTCCTTGATGTAGGCGAGCATCCACGGCGGGCAGGCCACCGTGGCGAAGCGCCCGTTCGCGTACGCCTGGTCCCAGCCCTTGTCGAACTGCCGCAGCCGGGCCGTCAGCCCGTCGCGCACCGCCCCCATCGCCAGCTCCCACGAGGCCCGCACGGCCGGGCTGGTCCCTGCGACCAGGCGGCCGGAGGCGTCGTAGTAGCGCTCGGCGTGGCCGTGGAGCGCGGCGTTGTAGAGCCCGGCCGCCGAGTCGGTGAAGACCGTGCCGGCCGGGGCCCTGCGCCGGTAGGCCCGGCCCACGGCGAGGTAGCGCCGCCAGTCGCCGGCCCACAGCCGGCCCACCGCCTCCCGGTCCGCCGGCAGGCCGGCCCGGCGGAAGAGGTCCTTGCGGTAGCAGACGGCGAGCGGGCCGATGTCCGTGCCGAGGCCGATCGTGCGGCCGTCCCGGGCGGTGGCCTGGGCCCACTTCCACGGCAGCCAGTCCGCCCGGTGCACACCGGGGGCCCGGGAGAGGTCCTCGAAGAGCTCGCCGCGCTCCTCGGCCAGCTCGTGGACGGTGCCCACCTCCATCGCCTGGATGTCGGCCAGGCCGCGGCCGGCGGCGAGGTGGGTGAGGAGCTGGGGGTAGTAGACGTCGTTCCGCGCGATCACGTGTTCCTTGATCGTCACGTTCGGGTGCAGCCGCTCGTACTCCTGGTAGAGGCCGGCCTGCCGGTAGCCGAAGACGCCGAAGGTGCCGACGGTGACCGTGGTCCGCCCGGCGGCACGGCCCCGGCCGGCGCCGTCCCCCGAGCAGCCGTCGAGCACGCTCATGCCCAGCACGAGCAGGGCGGCGACGACCAGCAACAGGGCCCGGCGCCGCACGGCTCCGCTCGACCAGGAGGGCATCAGTCGGGAACGACCTGCTCCGCCTGCGGGCCCTTGGCGCCCTGCACGATCTCGAATCTGACGTGGTCGCCCTCGGCGAGGGACTTGAAACCCGCCCCCTGGATCGCCGAATAGTGGACGAAGACGTCGGGGCCGTTGTCGTCCTGCTGGATGAAGCCGAACCCCTTCTCGGAGTCGAACCACTTCACGGTGCCTGTAGCCATCGGTCATGACCCTTCGTCCGGTGCCGCCACTTCAGCTTTCCCCGAACGGGCGGCAGACGTTCCCCGTCCGCCACCGTCATCACCCCTGAGGGGGAACGGCAAAAAGCCCGGCCCGCTTGCGCGGACCGGGCTCTTCGACCGATCAGGGTGAGTAACGGGACTCGAACCCGCGACATCCTGGACCACAACCAGGTGCTCTACCAGCTGAGCTATACCCACCACGTCCGGCGTTCGTTTCCGTGTTTCCCACCGGCCGAGAAAAAGTGTACAGGGTCTTTCGGGGTGCTCGCTCCCGGCTTTCGCCGCGCCGGGAGCGAGCTGCGTCACGTTGCCTTCGCTACGCCTGAACGGGCAGGACGTGCTTGGCCGCGATCGTCCTCGCCGTGTCGGAGTCCGGGCCGGGCTGCGGCACGAAGATCGCCTCGCGGTAGTAGCGGAGTTCGGCGATGGATTCGCGGATGTCCGCCAGCGCGCGGTGGTTGCCGGACTTCTTGGGGCTGGCGAAGTAGGCGCGCGGGTACCAGCGGCGCGCCAGCTCCTTCACCGAGGAGACGTCGACGATCCGGTAGTGCAGGTGACCTTCGAGTGCGGGCATGTCGCGCAGCAGGAAGCCGCGGTCGGTGCTGACCGAGTTCCCGCACAGCGGCGCCTTGCCGGCCTCCGGGACGTGCGCGCGGACGTACTCCAGCACCTGGCGCTCGGCTTCCTCGAGCGTGGTGCCGGAGTCCAGCTCCGCGAGCAGCCCGGAGGCCGTGTGCATCTGGCGCACGACCTCGGGCATGGTGGTGAGGGCCTCGGCGGGCGGGCGGATCACGATGTCCACACCGTCGCCGAGGATGTTCAGCTCCGAGTCGGTGACCAGTGCGGCCACCTCGATGAGCGCGTCGGTCGACAGCGAGAGTCCGGTCATCTCGCAGTCGATCCACACCATGCGATCGTTCATACGTCTCACCCTACGGGGCGCTCCCGCTGGCCGGGCAGCCGTGGGGCGTACAGGTCGGCCTCCCCCCGCCCCGCGTCCGCCGCGCCGCCCCCGGGGCCGTGACCCTGGGAGTGGCCGGTCGTATGGGTCAGGTGCCCGCCGTGTCCGCCGGCGTGTCCCGCACCCGGAGGGGCGGCGCCCAGGGGCGCGCCCGACATGGCGTGCGCGGGCGTGGCCGGGGACCCGGGCGCGCCCGGGAAGGCCGGACGGCGCATCGCCATCAGGGACGGCTCGCCGGGCCGGGCCTCCATCGGGTCCGGCCGCTCGAACCGCTCCCCGCGCTCGCCGCGCTCCATCCGCTCGGGCCGCTCGCCCCGCTCCGGGCGGTCCACCGGGCCGCTCTGCGGCCGGCGGGCCCGGTAGGCCGCCCGGTAGGCGGCCGGGGAGGACCCCAGCTGCCGCCGGAAGTGGCCGCGCAGGGCCACCGGCGAGCGGAACCCGCAGCGTCCGGCGACCTCGTCCACGGAGTAGTCCGAGGTCTCCAGCAGCCGCTGGGCCTGCAGCACCCGCTGGGTGATCAGCCACTGCAGCGGGGCGCTGCCGGTCAGCGAGCGGAACCGCCGGTCGAAGGTGCGGCGGGACATGTACGCACGGGCGGCCAGCGTCTCCACGTCGAACTGCTCGTGGAGGTGCTCCAGCGCCCAGGCGACGACCTCGGCGAGCGGGTCGGCGCCGATCTCCTCCGGTAAAGACCTGTCGAGGTAGCGTTCCTGCCCGCCGCTGCGGCGGGGCGGCACGACGAGCCGGCGGGCCAGGGCCCCCGCGGCGTCGGCGCCGTGGTCGGTGCGGACGATGTGCAGGCACAGGTCGATGCCTGCCGCGGTGCCCGCGGAGGTCAGTACGTCGCCGTCGTCGACGAAGAGCTCCCGCGGGTCCACGTGGACCGACGGGTAGCGCTTGGCGAGCGTGGGCGCGTACATCCAATGTGTGGTGGCGGGCCTGCCGTCCAGCAGCCCCGCGGCGGCCAGTACGAAGGCCCCGGTGCACAGCCCGACGATGCGGGCGCCCTCCTCGTGGGCCCGGCGCAGCGCGTCGAGCGCGGCGGCGGGCGGCGGCTGGGTGATCGACCGCCAGGCGGGCACGACGACGGTGCCGGCCCTGGAGAGTGCCTCCAGGCCGTACGGTGCGGTCAGTTCCAGGCCGCCGGTCGTTCGCAATGGCACATCTTCGCCCGCACACACCAGCAAGCGGTAGCGGGGGACTCCCGCGTCCTGGCGGTCGATGCCGAAGACGGAGAGCGGAATGGAGCTTTCGAAGATGGGTCCGCCGCTGAAAAGCAGCACGGCGACGATCTCCCGGCGGCGGCGTCCGGAGAGCTTGCGCGCGGTCTCCGGTACGGTCGTGGAGTCCTGGCTCATGGCGCTAAGCCCCCCTCGGCGGTCGAGTCCTCTCGGTCCTGCACGTTTCCCCTCGGTCCTGAACGGTTCCCCCGCCGGTCATGGCCAAGATCGAATCTACTGCGTCGCTTGGGGACGCGATGACCAGTTCACCACCCGCCTCTAAGTCGACATGACAACTTGGCGCGAAGCGTTCGATCACGAAGCGTTGCACCTGCAGGCTCCGGTGAAAAGTACGCCTCTCGCCCCTGCCCACACTCCGTAGGCGGCAACCGCGTTTTGGGGTTCTTTCCTTGCTGGTCGACCGGCTGTTGCGAGGGGTGTCGGCCAAGGTACGAGGTTCGGCCTGAAGTTGGCTGAAAATGTATGGGTCCAGGCGTGCGAGGGGGTCAGTCCGCGGAGCTACCGGTGCCCGGATGACGCGCCCCGCGGTGGCTCCCGCTGCCCGTCCGGCCGTGCCGGCCGCGGTGCGGAACCGCTGCTTCCGTGGACACCCTGGCGGCCGTGCGCTCGGACTGGCGCAGCAGGGCGTGGCAGACGCACGTGAGCGCCACCAGACCGGCCGCCGTGCCGGCCGCGCCGCCGAACGACTGACCGCACATCAGCAGCACGACGGGCACGAGGGCGCAGCTGAACGCCGCCCAGCGGACCACATCGCTCACCGGATCGGGGGACGGCCCCTCGGGGGCTTCCTCACGGTCGTCATCGCGGCGTGCGGACACGGAACGGCTCCCTGGTGGCGGCTGCTGGCGGTACTACAACGCCGTGCCGGGGCCGCGGGTCACTGCCGCGGCGGGCCCGGGAGGGACAGTCCGGGCCATTGCGCTACGCGCCGCGCTCGTGCATGCTCCGGGGAACGCCCACGGGGTCCGTGCCCCGCCCGGCACTCCCTGGGCAGGGGGCGAGTACCGCCGTACCCTGGGGGTAAGCACTTGAAAAGATGAATCCCGGACGGATTTGGCCGTCCAAGATCCCTCCGGTCGGTCCGCGATCCATCCGGGGTCCATCGACGGGCACCCCCCTCGACAACTCCAACCAGTCCACCCGCCGATCCCCTCGATCAGAGGCTTCCTTCGCCGAGACACCGATGGCCGGTCACGAATTCTCCGAACCCGCGGACCGCAAGCGGATCGCCGATCAGACGGCGCATCCCGAAGCGGCGGAAGAAACACGTCATTCCTGCGATCCGGCGTTCCAGCACGGTGTCGTGGTGGGCTTCGACGGTTCCACGTCGAGCGAACGAGCGCTTGCGTATGCAATCGGCATGGCCCGGCGAGCGGGCTCGGGGCTGATCATCGTCCATGTGGCCAACCGGCTGCCGACCACCGTCTGGGCGGGCTGCGAACCCCCCGTCTTCGTGGACGTGCCCGACCATCGCACCGAGGTCCTGGGCCTGGAGCTGGCCTGCGCGGACTACCTCTCCGAGGTGCCCTGGATCCTGGTCGAGCGCGGCGGGGACATCTGCCACGAGCTGGAGGAGGTCGGCCGGGAGTACGCCGCCGACGCCATCGTGGTCGGCTCCACGCACGGGCTGGTCGGGCGGATCTTCGGCTCGGTGGCGGGCCGGCTGGCGCGCCGGGCCCAGCGCCCCGTCGTGGTCATTCCCTAGAAGGTCGACAAGGGCAAAAGGGAGCGGCCCTCCCCGGCGTGTGGTGGCACGCGTGGGGAGAGCCGTCCTCTCGGACCTGTCGCGGACAGGTGCGGACAGGTACGAGAGCCTTGAGGGTCCGGCGAGGACTACTCGACGGTGACCGACTTCGCCAGGTTGCGCGGCTTGTCGATGTCACGGCCCATGGCCTTGGCCGTGTAGTACGCGAAGAGCTGCAGCGGGATGCCCATCAGGATGGAGTCCAGCTCGTCCTCGTTCTTCGGCACGACGATCGTGTGGTCGGCCTTCTCCTGCTCCTGGTGCGCGACGGCGAGGATGCGGCCGCTGCGGGCCTTGATCTCCTCCAGCGCGGCGCGGTTCTTCTCCAGCAGCTCGTCGTCCGGCACGATCGCCACGGTCGGCATGGCCGGCTCGATCAGGGCCAGCGGGCCGTGCTTGAGCTCGGAGGCCGGGTAGGCCTCGGCGTGGATGTACGAGACCTCCTTCAGCTTCAGCGAGGCCTCGCGGGCCACCGGGTAGCCCCGGACACGGCCGATGAACATCATCGACTTGGCGTCCGCGTACTCCTTGGCCAGCTCCTCGATCTGCGCCTCGTTGGCCAGGATCTCCTCGATCTGGCCGGGCAGCTTGCGCAGGCCCGCGATGATCCGCTTGCCGTCGGCGACGGACAGGTCGCGGGTGCGGCCCAGGTGCAGGGCCAGGAGGCCGAAGGAGACCACCATGTTGGTGAAGCACTTGGTGGAGACGACGCAGACCTCGGGGCCGGCGTGCACGTAGATGCCGCCGTCGGTCTCGCGGGCGATCGCGGAGCCGACCACGTTGACCAGGCCGAGGACGCGGGCGCCCTTGCGCTTGAGCTCCTGGACGGCGGCGAGCACGTCGTAGGTCTCACCGGACTGCGACACCGCGATGTAGAGGGTGTCGGGGTCCACGACCGGGTTGCGGTAGCGGAACTCGGAGGCCGGCTCGGCGTCCGCGGGGATGCGGGCGAGCTCCTCGATCATCTGGGCGCCGATCTGGCCGGCGTGGTACGAGGTGCCGCAGCCGAGGATCTTCACCCGGCGCACGGCGCGGGCGTCGCGGGCGTCGAGGTTCAGGCCGCCCAGGTGCACGGTGGAGAAGCGGTCGTCGATGCGGCCGCGCAGCGCGCGGTCCACGGCGTCGGCCTGCTCGTGGATCTCCTTGTGCATGTACGTGTCGTGGCCGCCCATGTCGTAGGACTCGGCCTCCCACTCCACGGTGGTCGGCTGGGCGGAGGTGCGCGAGCCCTCGGTGGTGTAGGTGCGGTAGTCGTCCGCCTTGAGGGTGGCCATCTCGCCGTCGTCGAGGGTGACGACCTGGCGGGTGTGGGAGACCAGCGCGGCGACGTCGGAGGAGACGAACATCTCCTTCTCGCCTATGCCGAGCACGACGGGCGAGCCGTTGCGGGCGACGACGATGCGGTCCGGGAAGTCGGCGTGCAGGACGGCGATGCCGTAGGTGCCCTCGATGTGGCGCAGCGCCTCGCGGACCTTCTCCTCCAGCGTGGCGGCCTCGGAGCGGGCGATCAGGTGGACCAGGACCTCGGTGTCGGTGTCGGACACGAAGGTGAAGCCGTCGGCGGACAGGCGGGTGCGCAGCTCGGCGGCGTTGTCGATGATGCCGTTGTGGACGACGGCCACCTTCTCCTCGGCGTCGAGGTGCGGGTGGGCGTTGACGTCGTTCGGCGCGCCGTGGGTGGCCCAGCGGGTGTGGGCGATGCCGGTGGTGCCGTTGAAGCGCTTGGGCAGGCGGGCCTCGAGCTCACGGACGCGGCCCTTGGCCTTGGCGCTCTTCAGGCCACCGGTCTTGCCGCCGGCGTGCAGGGCGATGCCCGCGGAGTCGTAGCCGCGGTACTCCAGTCGCTGCAGCCCCTCCAGCAGCAGCGGGGCGACATCGCGCTTGCCGATGTAGCCGACGATTCCACACATAGGTGACCCTCCCAAGTAGGCGTTCGAGGTGCCCGACGACGCTTGTCGGCGATCGGCGGTGAGCTGCTCCGGCGGCCGTGCGGTGCCACCGGGAGCCCCGGGTGTCCCGGCCGGTCAGCCGTAGACGATGCGGCGCAGTTGCCGCAGCGAGAGCTCCGGTGGTGCCACCGCACGGTGCGGCAGCTCGGCCGCGATGCGCTCGAAGATCTCCGCGTTGTTCAGTCCGCCGGACTGAAGCTCGCGATGGCGACGGCGGACGAACTCCTCGGTCGTCTCGTCGAAGTACGCCAGCACGTCCAGCACCACCCGGGCCGCCTCACCGCGCTGGAGCGGTGTGCTGCGCACCAGGTGGTCGACCAGGTCGTCGTGGGACATGCGGCGTTCGAGCACCCGTCGATATTGAGGGCTGGGAGGGGCTTTCGCAAGAATCCTGCCCGATATCGGGCAGGATGGCTAGCGAATGTGGTGAGAAACGCGAGAAAAGCCTAGGAAGGGTGGATTCCGCGCGTAACGATCACCGGGAGGGACGACGGGGAGTGGCGCACCTCACGCCGGCAGGTCCAGCTCCCGGGCGATCAGCATGCGCTGCACCTCGCTCGTGCCCTCGCCGATCTCCAGGATCTTGGAGTCCCGCCACATGCGGGCCACGGGGTACTCGTTCATGAAGCCGTAGCCGCCGTGGATCTGGGTGGCCTCGCGGGCATTGGTGACCGCGATCTCCGACGAGTACAGCTTCGCCAGGGCGGCCTCTTTCTTGAACGGCTCCCCGTGCACCAGCCGGGAGGCCGCGTCCCGCCAGGCCAGCCGGGCGGTGTGGGCCCGCATCTCCATGTCCGCGATCTTGAACTGGATGGCCTGGTTCGCACCGATCGGGCGCCCGAACGCCTCGCGGGTGCGCGCGTACGTCACGGACTCGTCGACGCAGCCCTGGGCCAGCCCCGTGGCCAGGGCCGAGATCGCGATGCGGCCCTCGTCGAGTATCTGCAGGAACTGCGCATAGCCCCGGCCCTCCTCGCCCAGCAGGTTCGCCGCCGGGACGCGGACGTCCGAGAAGGACAGCTCACGGGTGTCCGAGGCGTTCCAGCCCACCTTGGAGTAAGGGGCGGCAACCGTGAAGCCCGGCGTGCCCGACGGCACGATGATCGCCGAGATCCGCGGCCTGCCGTCCGGCTTGTGGCCGGTGACCGCCGTGACCGTGACCAGGCCGGTGATGTCGGTGCCGGAGTTGGTGATGAAGCACTTGGTGCCGTTGATCACCCACTCGTTCGTCGCCTCGTCCAGCCGGGCCGTGGTGCGCGTGGCGCCGGCGTCCGAGCCGCCGTCCGGCTCGGTCAGGCCGAACGCGCCCAGCATCTCGCCGGAGCACAGCCGCGGCAGCCAGGTGCGCTTCTGCTCCTCGGTGCCGAAGCGGTAGACGGGCATCGCGCCCAGCGACACGCCCGCCTCCAGCGTGATCGCCACCGAGGAGTCCACGCGGGCGAGCTCCTCCAGGGCCAGGCCCAGGGCCAGATAGTCCCCGCCCATCCCGCCGTACTCCTCGGGGAACGGCAGGCCGAACAGACCCATGCGGCCCATCTCCCGCACGATCTCGTACGGGAACTCGTGGCGCTCGTAATAGTCGCCGATCTTGGGTGCGACGACGTCGTGTGCGAACTCCTCCACCGTGCGGCGGAGTTCCTCGTGCTCGGGGGAGAGGCGGTGGTCCAGCGACATGACTCAGGGCTCCTGGTGGGAGAGGGCACGCACGGTACGGGAGGGGCTGGGGCGGCCCAGCCGGCCGGCCATCCACACGCTTGTGGCGGTGAGACGGCCGAGGTCGACCCCGGTCGAGATGCCGAGGCCGTGGAGCATCCACACGAGGTCCTCGGTGGCGAGGTTCCCGGTGGCGCTCTTGGCGTACGGACAGCCGCCCAGGCCGCCGGCGGAGGCGTCGACGGTGGTCACTCCGTGACGGAGGGCGGCAAGGGTGTTGGCCAGTGCCTGGCCATAGGTGTCGTGGAAGTGCACGGCCAGCCGGCCGGTGGGCACGCCCGCCTCGTTCAGCGCGGTCAGCAGGGCGGCGACGTGCCCGGGCGTGGCCACGCCGATGGTGTCGCCCAGGCTCAGCTCGTCACAGCCCATCTCCAGCAGGCTGCGGCAGACGCGGACCACCTGCCCGACGGGCACCGCGCCCTCCCACGGATCGCCGAAGCACATGGAGAGGTAGCCGCGCACCGCCACCCCGGCCTCGCGCGCCGCCGCCACGACCGGGGCGAACATCGCCAGCGACTCGTCGACGGTGCGATTGAGGTTCGCCTTGGCGAAGGACTCGGTCGCACTGCCGAACACGGCGATCTCCCGGGCTCCCAGGGCGAGGGCCCGGTCCAGGCCGCGCTGGTTCGGCACCAGGACGGGCAGGCGGACGCCGCCCCCCTCCTTCAGGTCGGCCAGCTGCGGCATCAGCTGCTCGGCGTCGGCCAGCTGCGGCACCCACTTGGGGTGCACGAAGCTGGTCGCCTCGACCGTCGTCAGACCGGCGTCGGCGAGACGGTGGATGAACTCCGCCTTCACCTCCGTCGGCACGACGGCCTTCTCGTTCTGCAGGCCGTCCCGCGGGCCCACCTCGTGAATGCGCACCCGGGAGGGCAGCGCGGGGTCGGGGACGACCATGGGCAGGGCGGCGTGGGTCATGACTCCACCTCGCTGTCGGAAGCCGCCGGGGCGACCACGGCCAGCACCTGGTCCATGGCCACCGTGCTGCCGGCCGTGACGTCGAGCTCCGTCACGGTGCCGGCGTGCGGGGCGGCGATGACGTGCTCCATCTTCATCGCCTCGACGACGAGCAGGCTCTGCCCCGCGGCCACCTCGTCGCCGACCGCAGCCTTGACGACGGTGACCGTGCCGGGCATCGGCGCGGTGAGCGTCCCGGCGTGCGCACCGGCCGCACCGCCGTGCAGACCGGCGTCGACGGGGTCGTGGGGGAGCAGGTGCCAGGCGCCGTCGGTCCCGGCGAGCCAGGTGCCTTCCGGGCTGTGGGTGACGATGAAGGTGCGGGTGACGCCGTCGAGCTCAAGGGTGATTTCCCCCGCCCCGCTCCTTCCCGCAGTGTCGACATGCGGCTCCGCCGCGTGCGGGGGCAGGCCCCCGGGCCCCCGGGAGGGCAGCAGCTTCGCGCTGCGGGGAACCTCGGTGGCGCCGCCCTCCGTGGGCAGCAGATACTCCGCGTCCGCGGCCTCGCCGCGGACGCGGACCGTCACCGGGGCGTGGCCCGGCACGCGGAAGTGGTGCTGCGTCCAGGCGGCTTCGCCGCCGAGGCGCCAGCCGGTCGGGACGGAGAACGGATCCACCCACTCGGGGGTCCCCGCGCTGCGGTCCACGCGGGGGAACAACTCCTGCTGGCGCAGCAACGCACCCGCCACGTACACCTCCGGGGGCACCTCGCCCGCGACCAGCGACGCCGCCTCCCGGTCCACCAGGCCCGTGTCCAGCTCGCCCGCCACCACCGCCGGGTGTCCCAGCAGGCGGCGCAGGAAGGCGGCGTTGGTGTCCACGCCGAGCACGACCGTGCGGGCCAGCGCGCCGCGCAGGCGGCGCAGTGCCGTCGCGCGGTCGGGGCCGTGGGCGACGACCTTGGCGACCATGGGGTCGTACGACGTGCCGACGGCGATGCCCTCCGCGAGGCCGGAGTCCACGCGGACGCCGTCGCCTGCCGGCTCGTGCAGGGTCAGCACCGTGCCCGCCGAGGGCAGGAAGTCGACGCGGTCGCCCGTGACGCGCGCCGTCTCGGCGCAGATGCGGGCTTCCACCGCGTGCCCGGTGAGCGTGACGTCCTCCTGGGCGAGGGGCAGGTGCTCGCCGGAGGCGACGCGGATCTGCCACTCGACGAGGTCCAGCCCGGTGATCATCTCGGTGACCGGGTGCTCGACCTGCAGCCGGGTGTTCATCTCCATGAAGTAGTAGGCGGAGGGGTCGTTGCCGGGCACGATGAACTCGACCGTGCCCGCGCCCGTGTAGCCGCAGGAGCGCGCGGCCTGCACCGCGGCCTCGCCCATCGCCGCCCGGGTGGCCTCGTCGAGGAACGGGGAGGGCGCCTCCTCGATGATCTTCTGGTGCCGTCGCTGCAGCGAGCACTCGCGCTCGCCGAGGTGGACGACGTGGCCGTGGCCGTCGGCGAGGACCTGGATCTCGATGTGCCGGGGCCGGTCGACCCAGCGCTCGACGAGCAGCGTGTCGTCGCCGAAGGAGCCGCGCGCCTCGCGCCGTGCCGCCGCGATCTCCTCGCCGAGCGCGGACTCCTCGCGCACCAGACGCATGCCCTTGCCGCCGCCGCCCGCCGAGGGCTTGAGCAGCACCGGCATGCCGATCTCGCGCGCGGCGGCCGCCAGTTCCGCGTCGCTCAGGCCGCTGCCCGAGGAGCCGGGCACGACCGGCACGCCGGCCGCGCGGACCGTCTCCTTGGCGCGGATCTTGTCGCCCATGAGCTCGATCGCACCGGCCGGCGGGCCGATGAAGACCAGGCCGGCCTCGGCGCAGGCGCGGGCGAAGGCGGCGTTCTCGGCGAGGAAGCCGTAGCCGGGGTGGACGGCCTGCGCGCCGGTGCGGGCGGCGGCGTCGATCAGCCGCGGTATGGACAGATAGCTCTCGGCGGCGGCCGCCGGGCCGATGCGCACGGCGGTGTCGGCCTCGCGCACGTGGCGGGCTCCGGCGTCCGCGTCGCTGAAGACGGCGACCGAGCGGATCCCGAGCGAGCGCAGGGTGCGCACGACCCGTACGGCGATCTCGCCTCGGTTGGCGACCAGGACAGTGTCGAACATGCTCCGCCTCACATCCGGAAGACGCCGTAGCCGGGCGCCGTGCCGTCGCGCTGCGGCAGCGGCGCATTGGCGCACGCGGTCAGGGCCAGACCCAGCACCTGCCGGGTCTCCAGGGGGTCGATGACGCCGTCGTCCCACAGCCGGGCAGTCGCGTAGTAGGCGTTGCCCTGGCGTTCGTACTGCTCGCGGATGGGGGCCCGGAAGGCCTCCTCGTCCTGCGTGCTCCACTGCTCGCCGTGCGCCTCCAGCTGGTCGCGCTTGACGGTGGCCAGCACGGAGGCGGCCTGCTCGCCGCCCATCACCGAGATCTTGGCGTTCGGCCACATCCACAGGAAGCGGGGCGAGTAGGCCCGGCCGCACATCGAGTAGTTGCCGGCGCCGTAGGAGCCGCCGATGACGACGGTGAGCTTGGGCACGCGCGTGCACGCCACGGCGGTGACCATCTTCGCGCCGTGCTTGGCGATGCCGCCCGCCTCGTACTGCCGGCCGACCATGAAGCCGGAGATGTTCTGCAGGAACAGCAGGGGTATGCCGCGCTGGTCGCACAGCTCGATGAAGTGGGCGCCCTTCTGGGCGGATTCGGCGAAGAGGATGCCGTTGTTGGCGACGATGCCCACCGGGTGGCCGTGGATGCGGGCGAAGCCGGTGACCAGCGTCTGCCCGAACTCCGCCTTGAACTCGGCGAACCGCGAGCCGTCGACGACGCGCGCGATGACCTCGCGCACGTCGTACGGGGTGCGCGAGTCGACCGGCACCACGCCGTACAGGCCGGCCGGGTCGGCCTTCGGCTCCTCGACGGGCTCCACCGCCCACGGCAGGGGGCCGCGGCGGGGGAGGGTGGAGACGATGGTGCGCACGATCCGCAGGGCGTGCTCGTCGTTCTCGGCGAGGTGGTCGGTGACGCCCGAGATGCGCGAGTGGACCTCCCCGCCGCCCAGCTCCTCGGCCGTGACGACCTCGCCCGTGGCCGCCTTCACCAGCGGCGGGCCGCCGAGGAAGATCGTGCCCTGATCGCGCACGATCACGGCCTCGTCGCTCATCGCCGGGACGTACGCCCCGCCGGCGGTGCACGAGCCCATCACGGCCGCGATCTGCGGGATGCCGGCGCCGGACATCCGCGCCTGGTTGTAGAAGATGCGGCCGAAGTGCTCGCGGTCGGGGAAGACCTCGTCCTGCATGGGCAGGAAGGCGCCGCCGGAGTCCACCAGGTACAGGCAGGGCAGCCGGTTCTCCAGCGCGATCTCCTGCGCCCGCAGGTGCTTCTTGACGGTCATGGGGTAGTAAGTGCCGCCCTTGACCGTGGCGTCGTTGGCGACGATCACCACCTCGCGCCCGGAGACCCGGCCGATGCCGGCGATCACGCCCGCGGCAGGCGCGGCGTCCCCGTACATCCCGTCGGCCGCCAGGGGTGCGAGCTCCAGGAACGGGGAGCCCGCGTCCAGCAGGGCGTCCACCCGCTCGCGCGGCAGCAGCTTGCCGCGCGCGGTGTGCCGTGCGCGCGCCTTCTCGCCCCCGCCCAGCCGGGCCCGGGCGAGCTTGGCGCGCAGCTGCGCCACCAGCTCGTGGTGAGCGGCCTCGTTGCCCCGCCAGGCCTCGGACGCCGGATCGGCGGCGCTCCCGAGCACCGGTGCCTGCTGCATGTCCTCGAGCTCCCTTGCTCGGTTAATGAGCGTTAACACAACCAGCTTCAGGTTAACGAGCACTAACGCCGCTGTCTAGAATTGTTTTTCGTGAACGACGCAGCCCCCCGCACCCGGACCGCCGCCGCCCCGGCCGCCGCCTCCCGCCGCGAGCAGATCCTCCAGCAGGCCGCGCGGCTCTTCGCCGAGCGCGGCTTCCACGGGGTCGGGGTGGACGAGATAGGGGCCGCGGTCGGCATCAGCGGCCCCGGCCTGTACCGGCACTTCGCCGGCAAGGACGCGATGCTGGCCGAGCTGCTGGTGGGCATCAGCGGCCGGCTCTTCGCGGGCGGCCGGCGCCGGGTGGCCGAGGCGGCGGAGGCGGGCGCGGATCCCGCCGCCGTGCTCGACTCGCTCATCGACGGGCACATCGACTTCGCCCTCGACGACCGCGACCTGATCACGCTGCACGACCGGGAGCTGGGCCAGCTGCGCGACAGCGACCGCAAGCTGGTGCGCTCCCTGCAGCGGCAGTACGTGGAGCTGTGGGTCGAGGTCGTCCGCCGGCTGCACCCCGAGGCCGCCGAGACCGAGGTGCGGGCCGCCGTGCACGCCGTCTTCGGCCTGCTGAACTCCACCCCGCACCTGGGTCGCCCCGGCGCCCTGCCCGGCCGGGACGCCACCGCCGCACTGCTGCGCCGCCTGGCCCTGGGTGCGCTGGCCGCCCTCGCGCGCTGAGGTCGCGCCGCGCGGAGGGCAAGGATCTGGACAGCCCCCTGACCGGCCGGTAGCTTGCGCTGAGCAAGCGCTTATACAGCGACAGCCGGGGAGGGGACGCGATGCGCCGCACCGTCTTCAACGAGGACCACGAGGCTTTCCGGGAGACGATCCGCGCCTTCATCGCCGCCGAGGTCGTCCCGCACTACGACGAGTGGCGCGCGGCCGGGGCCGTTCCGCGCGACTTCTACAAGAAACTCGGCGAGCTCGGCGTCTTCGGCATCGAGGTGCCCGAGGAGTACGGCGGCGCCGGCCAGCGCACGTACAAGTACCAGGCGGTCATCAGCGAGGAGTGCGCCCGCGCCGGCGTCGGTTTCGGCGGCAGCAGCGTGCACACCGCGCTGTGCCTGCCCTACCTGCTGAGGTACGGCACGGAAGAGCAGAAGCAGCGCTGGCTGCCGCCGTTCGTCTCCGGCGACATGATGACCGCCATCGCCATGACCGAGCCCGGCACCGGCTCCGACCTCGCCGGGATGCGCACCACCGCCCGCCTGTCGGACGACGGCACCCACTACGTCCTCAACGGCGCCAAGACCTTCATCACCGGCGGCGTGCAGGCGGACCGCGTCCTGGTGTGCGCCCGCACCTCGCCCGCCACCCCCGAGGACCGGCGCGGCGGCATCTCCCTCCTCGTCGTCGACACCTCCTCCGAGGGCTACGCCGTCGGCCGCAAGCTGGAGAAGCTGGGCCTGCAGGCATCCGACACCGCCGAGCTGTCCTTCACCGACGTCAAGGTGCCCGCCTGCGACCTCCTCGGCGAGGAGGGCAAGGCCTTCGGCTACCTCACCCACAACCTCCCGCAGGAACGGCTCGGCATCGCCTTCACCGCCTACGCGCAGTCGGCCGCCGCCGTCGAGTTCGCCAAGAAGTACGTGCGCGAACGCACCGTCTTCGGGCAGCCCGTCGCCGCCTTCCAGAACACCAAGTTCGTCCTCGCCGACTGCAAGGCCGACGTCGACGCCATGCAGGCGGTCGTCGACCGCGCCCTGGAAGCGCACGACGCCGGCGAGCTGACGGCCGCCGACGCCGCCTCCGCCAAGCTCTTCGCCACCGAACGCGCCGCCGTCGTCATCGACAAGTGCCTGCAGCTGCACGGCGGTTACGGCTACATGATGGAGTACCCGATCGCCCGCCTGTACGCCGACACCCGCGTCAGCCGCATCTACGGCGGCACCAGCGAGGTCATGCGCTCGATCATCGCCAAGTCGATGGGTCTGTAGGAATCCGTGACGAACAAGCCCTCCACCGAGCCCCCCACCCCGCTCGACGACCTGCTCGCCCTCCTCGACCTCGAACCGATCGAGGAGAACATCTTCCGCGGCACCACCGACCGCCCCATCCTCGTGCCGCGCGTCTTCGGCGGCCAGGTCGCAGCCCAGGCCCTGGTCGCCGCGGGCCGCACGGTCCCCGGCGACCGGCAGGCCCACTCCCTGCACTCCTACTTCCTGCGCCCCGGCGACCCCGCGGTGCCCATCGTCTACACCGTCGACCGCATCCGGGACGGGCGCTCGTTCACCACGCGCCGCGTCGTCGCCGTCCAGCACGGACAGCCGATCTTCCACCTCTCCGCGTCCTTCCAGACGTACGAGGAGGGGCTCGAACACCAGGAGCCCATGCCGGCGGCCGCCGACCCCTCCACGCTGCCCACGGCCGCCGAGATGCTGCCGCGCTACGCCACCCACCTGGGCGGGCAGGACCGCGTCGAGCGCATCCTCGAAGCCCGCGCCGCCGTCGACCTGCGGTACGCCGACGAGCCGCCCTTCGCGAGCGTCGGCGAGCCGAGGGAGGCCAAGTCGCAGGTTTGGTTCCGGACGAACGGCAAACTGGCGGACGATCCGCTGCTGCACATCGTGCTCGCCACTTATGTCTCCGACATGACCCTGCTGGACTCGGTCCTGCTCGCCCACGGACGGGGCGGCTGGGCCGTCGGCGACGTCGTGGGCGCGAGCCTGGACCACGCCATGTGGTTCCACCGGCCCTTCCGTGCCGACGAGTGGCTGCTGTACGACCAGGAGAGCCCCACCGCCCAAGGCGGCCGCGGTCTGGCGCGGGGGCGTATCTTCACCCAGGACGGGCGGTTGGCGGTCTCGGTCATCCAGGAGGGACTGGTCCGCGTACCGCGGGGCTCCTAGGGGAGGGAAAACGCGATGGGAACGGCCGGACGGGCTCTGCTGATGGCAGGGGGAGCGGTCGTGATGGCCGCGGGCATCGTGCTGGCGTTCTTCGCGCACGGCCGCGTGCTGGAGATGACCGGCCTGGACCGGCTCGGCTGGGGCCTGGCCCTGCGGGCCTTCGAGGCGGCAGTGCTCTACGGCGGCTCGTGGCTGGTGATCCGCGGCTGGAACGGCCTGCGCGGCCGTACGGCGCAGTGAAGACGGCGCAGTGAAGACGGCCCCGGCCCGCCGGCCGGGGCCGTCCCCCTACGCGAGCCCCGCCGCGTCCAGCAGGTACGCCGTCATCGGCTCGTAGAACCGCGGGTCCAGTACGTGGTCGTCCAGCGGCACCGCCACCTGCAGCGTGCCCTCCGCCTCCGCCAGGAACAGCGCCGGGTCGTTGCAGTCCGCGTACCCGACCGCGTCGATGCCGCGCTGCGCCGCGCAGCCGGCCCAGCCGTGGTCGGCGACCACCAGGTCCGGCAGCGGCCGGCCGCACGCCGCGAGACCGTCGAGGATCGCCGCCATCGGCGCGGGGGAGTGCGTGTGCCACAGCGTCGCGCCGCGCTCGTACACCGCCACGCCCGCGACCTGCTGGACGGCGCCGTCGTCCGCCCGCACACCGCCCGGGACGGAGAGGATCTCGCAGCCGGCGGCCCGCAGCGCGTCCGCCGTCATGCGGTGCACGTCCAGCAGCCCCCCGGGATGCCCCGTGGCGAAGAGCACCCGCTGCCGCCCCTCCGTCGCCTTGCGCAGGAACGCCGCGGCCCGCTCCAGCGCGGCCACCGTCAGCTCCGGGTCGATGGTGTCCTGCCCGGCGCGGTGCTCGACGTCGTCGCTGACGCCGCAGCGCTCCGCCATGACGGCGAGCACGTCCTGCTCGTCCGCCCAGCGCTCGCCGAACTCCAGCCCGAACCAGTAGTGACGATCACCGAGGGCGAGCCTGCGGTAGTGCTCCAGATTGTTCTCCCGCGGGGTGGCGACGTTCCCCGCGATGCGCGTCCGGACGAGGTGGTCGATCAGTTCGCTGCGGCTGGGTGCTATCGGCATGGACCCATTCTCCCCCGGTCGGCGCGATGGACGCGGTGTCCATATGGCGAGGCCGGACCTGCACTTCCGTACATGTGCGCACACGGCCTCCCTGCCTACCCTCGGGTACGACCACGCCAGCCGTTCGCGCGTTGACGCGACCGTGACCCGGCGGCGCCCCGTCCGTGATCCGAGAGGCCCGAGAAGCATGAGCACCCCCGCCCCCCGTGAACCGCGCGGCCCCGTCGACTCCTCGCGCATCCCGCGCTACGCCGGCCCGGCCACCTTCGCCCGCCTGCCCCGCCTGGACGAGGTCGGCACCGCCGACGTCGCCGTCGTCGGCGTGCCCTTCGACACCGGCGTCTCCTACCGCCCCGGCGCCCGCTTCGGCGGCAACGCCATCCGCGAGGCCTCCCGCCTGCTGCGCCCGTACAACCCGGCGCAGGACGCCTCCCCCTTCGCCCTGGCCCAGGTGGCGGACGCCGGCGACATCGCCGCGAACCCGTTCAACATCGACGAGGCCGTCGAGACGATCGAGGCCGCGGCCGACGACCTGCTGGGCACCGGTGCCCGCATGATGACGCTCGGCGGCGACCACACCATCGCGCTGCCGCTGCTGCGCTCGGTGGCCAAGAAGCACGGCCCGGTCGCGCTGCTGCACTTCGACGCGCACCTGGACACCTGGGACACCTACTTCGGCGCCGAGTACACCCACGGCACGCCGTTCCGCCGGGCCGTCGAGGAGGGCATCCTCGACACCGAGGCGCTGTCCCACGTCGGCACGCGCGGCCCGCTGTACGGCAAGAAGGACCTCACCGACGACGAGAAGATGGGCTTCGGCATCGTCACCTCGGCCGACGTGATGCGCCGCGGCGTGGACGAGATCGCCGACCAGCTGCGCCAGCGCGTCGGCGACCGCCCGCTGTACATCTCCATCGACATCGACGTCCTGGACCCGGCCCACGCGCCCGGCACCGGCACGCCGGAGGCGGGCGGCCTGACCTCCCGCGAGCTGCTGGAGATCATCCGCGGCCTGTCCTCCTGCAACCTCGTCTCCGCCGACGTCGTCGAGGTCGCCCCGGCGTACGACCACGCGGAGATCACCTGCGTCGCCGCCTCGCACACCGCGTACGAGCTGACGACGATCATGTCGCGCCAGATCGCCGCCGCGCGCGGCTGATGCCGTGGTCGCTGCTGTAAAGGCGGCGTAAGGCCGGGCCCCGAACGCGACAAGGACGCGTCAGGGGCCCGGCCCGCGGTGTTCCTGCCCGGTTGGGTGGAGGTGACCGATCACCTCACCGACTGCCGAAGGCCGACACCGCCGATGCTTGACCTGGGACCGGACACCGCTCAGCAGCAGCCCCCGACCCTGCCGCCGGCGCCGCCCCGCGGCGGGCGCCGCCGGCACCGGCGGATCGGGGCCGGGGTCGTCGAACCCCGCCAGCTGCTCGCCTGCCTGCCGGAGGCGGTGCGCAAGCTGCATCCGCGGGTGATGGTCCGTCATCCGGTGCTGCTCGTGGTCGAGGTGGGCTCGGCGCTCACCACGCTGTCCGCGATCCTCGACCCGTCGGTCTTCACCTGGTTCATCAGCCTCTGGCTCTGGCTCACCGTCGTCTTCGCCAACCTGGCCGAGGCCGTCGCCGAGGGCCGCGGCCGGGCGCAGGCGGAGTCGCTGCGCCGCGCCCGCAGCAGCACCACCGCGCGCCGGCTGCGCAGCTGGCGGGTGGGCATGGACCGCCGCGAGTGGTACGAGGAGCGGGTCCGGGCCACCGACCTGCGGCCGCACGACGTGGTCGTGGTGGACGCCGGCGAGACCGTCCCCGGCGACGGCGAGGTCGTCGACGGCGTCGCCTCTGTGGACGAGTCGGCGGTCACCGGCGAGTCCGCCCCCGTCATCAGGGAGGCCGGTGGCGACCGCTCCGGCGTCACCGGCGGCACCACGGTGCTCTCCGACCGGATCGTGGTGCGGATCACCTCGCGTCCCGGCAGCACCTTCCTCGACCGCATGATCACGCTGGTCGAGGGCACCAGCCGGCAGAAGACCCCCAACGAGCTGGCCCTGAACATCCTGCTCGCCGCGCTCACCGTGATCTTCATCCTGGCCGTGGTCTCGCTGCAGCCCATGGCCGGCTGGTCGGGCGCCCCCCAGTCGATCACCGTCCTGGTGGCCCTGCTGGTGACGCTGATCCCGACGACCATCGGCGCCCTGCTCTCCGCCATCGGCATCGCCGGCATGGACCGCCTCGTCCAGCGCAACGTGATCGCCCTCTCCGGCCGGGCCGTGGAGGCCGCGGGCGACGTGGGCACCCTGCTGCTGGACAAGACCGGCACCATCACCCAGGGCAACCGGCAGGCCGCCTCCTTCGTACCCGTCCGCGGCATCGCCGCCGAGCTGCTCGCGGACGCCGCCCAGCTGTCCTCTCTTGCCGACGGGACGCCCGAGGGCCGCTCCATCGTGGCCCTGGCCGAGCGCTACGGCATCCGGCACGCGCCCGGGGAGCTCGCGCACGGCCGCTTCGTGCCCTTCTCCGCGCAGACGCGCATGAGCGGCGTCGACTTCCATCACCAGGGCGACTTCTGCCGCATCCGCAAGGGCGCCGCCGGCGCGGTCACCGCATGGGTCGCCCGGTGCGGCGGGCAGGTGCCCGCGGAGGCCGGCTGGATCGCCGACAGCATCGCCGCCGGCGGCGGCACGCCCCTGCTGGTGGCCATGGAGGACCCCCAGGGGGCACGCGTCCTGGGCGCCGTCCATCTGAAGGACGTCGTCAAACCCGGCATCGCCGAGCGGTTCGCCGAACTGCGCGCCATGGGCATCAGGACCGTCATGGTCACCGGCGACAACCCGCTCACCGCCAAGGCCGTCGCGGCCGAGGCCGGCGTCGACGACTTCCTGGCCGAGGCCACGCCCGAGGACAAGATGGCGCTCATCAAGCGCGAACAGGCCGGCGGCAACCTGGTGGCGATGACCGGCGACGGCACCAACGACGCCCCCGCCCTGGCCCAGGCGGACGTCGGCGTGGCCATGAACACCGGCACCTCCGCCGCCAAGGAGGCCGGCAACATGGTCGACCTCGACTCCGACCCCACCAAGCTCATCGAGATCGTCGAGACCGGCAAGCAGCTGCTGATCACCCGCGGCGCTCTGACCACCTTCTCCATCTGCAACGACGTCGCCAAGTACTTCGCCATCGTCCCCGCCATGTTCGGCGGCGTGGCCGGCTACGAGGGGCTGGAGAAGCTCAACGTCATGGGCCTGCACAGCCCCACCTCCGCCATCGCCTCCGCGATCGTCTTCAACGCCCTGGTCATCGTCGCCCTCATCCCCCTCGCCCTGCGCGGCGTGCGCTACGTACCCGCCTCCGCCCACGCCCTGCTCCGCCGCAACCTGGGCATCTACGGGCTCGGCGGGCTGGTGGCCCCCTTTGCCGGCATCAAGCTCATCGACCTGCTGATCCAGTACGTACCGGGAATGTGACGTGCGTGTCGCAGTGCATGACAGCGGGATGAAATCCGCAGCCCAGAGCGTTGGGGCCTTCCGTCGGAGACAGGCAGGAATAGGACGGGGAGGTTCCGGGTGGCCGCGACGACCACGACCGGTCAGGGGTGGGCCAGGCGGCTCACCGGGTATTGCTGGCGGTACCGCGGGGCGGTGCTGCTGGCCCTCGGCTCGTCCCTCGCCGGCATGGCCGTCATGGCGCTCGTCCCCCTGATACCCAAGCTGATCATCGACGACGTCATAGGCGCCCACCGGCGCCCCCTCGCCCCCTGGGCCACCCTCCTGATCGTCGCGGCGCTGGTCGTCTACGCGCTGACCTACGTGCGCCGCTACTACGGCGGACGGCTGGCCCTGGACGTCCAGCACGACCTGCGGACCGAGATGTACGCCGCGATCGCCCGCCTGGACGGCAAGCGGCAGGACGAACTGTCGACCGGACAGGTCATCGGCCGCGCCACCAGCGACCTGCAGCTGATCCAGTCGCTGCTGTTCATGCTCCCGATGATGATCGGCAACATCCTGCTGTTCGTCATCTCCCTCGTGGTGATGCTCGCCCTCTCCCCGCTGCTGACCGTCGTCGCCCTCGCCGTCGCCCCCGCCCTGTGGTTCCTCGCCCAGCGCAGCCGCGCCAAGGTCTTCCCGGCCACCTGGTACGCCCAGGCCCAGGCCGCGGCCGTCGCGGGCGTCGTCGACGGCGCCGTCGGCGGGGTGCGCGTCGTCAAGGGCTTCGGGCAGGAGGCCCAGGAGGCCGCCAAGCTCCGCGAGGTCGGCCGCGGCCTCTTCGCCGGCCGGATGCGCACCGTACGGCTCAATTCCCGCTACACCCCCGCCCTGCAGGCCGTCCCGGCCCTCGGACAGGTCGCCATGCTGGCCCTCGGCGGTTGGATGGCCACCCGCGGCCAGGTCACCCTGGGCACCTTCGTCGCCTTCTCCACCTACCTCGCCCAGCTCGTCGGCCCCGTGCGGATGCTGACCATGGTGCTCACCGTCGGCCAGCAGGCCCGCGCCGGCGTGGAGCGCGTCCTGGAGCTCGTCGACACCGAACCGGTGGTCAAGGAGCGCGACGACGCGCGCGAACTGCCCGCGGACGCCCCCGCCACCGTCGAGTTCGACGACGTGACCTTCGGCTACGGCTCCGGGCGGGCCGTCCTGCAGGGCGTCTCGCTGCGCCTGGAGCCCGGCGAGACGGTGGCCGTCGTCGGCGCCTCCGGCAGCGGCAAGTCCACCCTCGCGCTGCTGCTGCCGCGCTTCTACGACGTCACCGGCGGCGCGGTGCGCATCGGCGGCCAGGACGTGCGCGAACTGACGCTGCCCTCGCTGCGCGCGGCCATCGGGCTGGTGCCGGAGGACAGCTTCCTGTTCTCCGACAGCGTCCGCGACAACATCGCCTTCGGCGTGCCCGGCGCCACCGACGAGCAGATACGGGCGGCGGCCCGCGCGGCCCAGGCGGACGGATTCGTCTCGGCCCTGCCCGACGGCTACGACACCAAGGTCGGCGAGCAGGGCCTGAGCCTGTCCGGAGGCCAGCGCCAGCGCCTCGCGCTCGCCCGCGCCATCCTCACCGACCCCCGGCTGCTGGTGCTCGACGACGCCACCTCCGCCGTCGACGCGCGCGTGGAGCACGAGATCCACGAGGCGCTGCGCGGGGTGATGGCGGGCCGTACGACCCTGCTGATCGCCCACCGCGCCTCCACCCTGGCCCTCGCCGACCGCATCGCCGTCCTCGACGGCGGCCGGCTCGTCGACGTGGGCACCGCGGAGGAGCTGCAGGAACGCTGTCCGCTCTACCGCCGCCTGCTGACGGACCCCGAGGAGCTGGCCGGGGTGACGAAGGACCCCGCCGGCGCGGTGGGCGTCGGCGCCGCCTTCGGCGGCGAGGCCGCCGCCACCGGCCTGATGGAGCGCCCGGCGCTCAAGGAGGAGGCCCCCGCGGCCCCCCGCCGTGTCGTCGACGGCGTCACCCCGCAGCTGTGGGTGCGCAAGGAGGACGACGGCGCGCTCCGGGCGCCGGCCGGCACGCCCGCCTCCCCCGAACTGCTCGCCAAGGTCGAGGCGCTGCCCCCGGCCACCGACACCCCCGACATCGACGAGGAGCAGGCCGCCCGGCCCGAGGAGTCCTACGGGCTGCGGCAGATGCTGCGGGGCTTCGGGGCACCGCTGGCGGTGAGTCTGCTGCTGGTGGCCGCCGACGCGGTGGCCGGCCTGCTGCTGCCCGTACTGATCCGGCACGGCATCGACCAGGGCGTCCAGAAACTGGCCCTCGGCGCCGTCTGGGCGGCCTCCGCCCTCGCGCTGCTCGTCGTCGTCGGCCAGTGGGCCGCGCAGGTGGGCGAGACCCGCATGACCGGACGCACCGGCGAGCGGCTGCTGTACGCGCTGCGCGTGAAGATCTTCGCCCAGCTGCAGCGGCTCGGGCTCGACTACTACGAGCGCGAACTGACCGGCAAGATCATGACCCGGATGACCACGGACATCGATGCCATGTCGACGTTCCTGCAGACCGGTCTGGTCACCGCCGTCGTCTCCGTGCTCACCTTCTTCGGCATCCTCGTCGCCCTCGTCGTCATCGACGTGGAGCTCGCCCTGGTCGTCTTCGCGACGCTGCCGCCGCTCGTCGTCGGCACCGTCTTCTTCCGCCGGCAGAGCGTCAAGGCCTACGAACTGGCCCGCGAGCGCGTGGGCGTGGTCAACGCCGACCTGCAGGAGACCGTCGCCGGGCTGCGGATCGTGCAGGCGTTCCGCCGCGAGGAGACCGGTGCCCGCCGGTTCGCCGAGCGCAGCGCGCAGTACCGGCAGGCGCGGGTGCACGGCCAGTGGCTGATATCCGTGTACTTCCCCTTCGTGCAGCTGCTGTCGTCCGTCGCCGCGGCCGGCGTGCTGATCGTGGGCGCGGGCCGGGTGAGCGACGGCACCCTGACCGCTGGCGCGCTGGTGGCCTACCTGCTCTACATCGACCTGTTCTTCGCCCCCGTCCAGCAGCTGTCGCAGGTCTTCGACGGCTACCAGCAGGCGATGGTCTCCCTCGGCCGCGTCCAGGAGCTGCTGCAGGAGAAGACGGCCACGCCGGTGGCCGCCGATCCGCAGCCGGTGCGCAAGCTGACGGGCGAGATCGTCTTCGACGACGTCCACTTCGGCTACGGCGACGGGGAGGAGGCCTTGTCCGGCATCCGGCTCACGGTGCCCGCCGGGCAGACCGTCGCCTTCGTCGGCGAGACGGGCGCCGGGAAGTCCACCCTGGTGAAGCTGGTCGCGCGCTTCTACGACCCCACCTCCGGCGCCGTCCTGGCCGACGGGGTCGACCTGCGCGCGCTCGACCCCGTCGCCTACCGCCACCGCCTGGGCGTCGTGCCGCAGGAGCCGTACCTCTTCCCCGGCACCGTGCGCGACGCCATCGCCTACGGCCGCCCGGAGGCCACCGACGCCGAGGTCGAGGCGGCCGCACGGGCCGTCGGCGCGCACGGCATGATCGCCACCTTGGAGGGTGGCTACCTGCACCCGGTCGCCGAGCGCGGCCGCAACCTCTCCGCCGGCCAGCGACAGTTGATCGCCCTGGCCCGGGCCGAGCTCGTCGACCCCGACGTCCTGCTGCTGGACGAGGCCACGGCCGCCCTGGACCTCGCGACGGAGGCCCTGGTCAACCAGGCCACCGACCGGCTCGCCGGCCGCCGCACGACCCTGGTGGTGGCCCACCGGCTGTCGACGGCGGCCCGCGCCGACCGCGTCGTGGTGCTCGACCACGGCCGCGTCGTCGAGGACGGCACGCACGCCGAACTGCTCGCCCAGGACGGCCACTACGCCCGTCTGTGGCGCACGTTCACGGGAGAGGCCGTTCTCGCCTAGGCGCCCCGTAGGGGGCGCGGTGCGGTGCCGAACTGCGGGCGCGCGGTGGCTCGTCGCGCAGTTCCCCGCGCCCCTGCGGCGCGCCGTAGGGCGAACCGGGGCGCAGGTCAAGGTCGTTTTTCCGCCGCCCAGGGCTCTGGCGTGGCGGCCGTGCGCCCCGGTAGGTTCGCGGCGACTTTCGCGAACCAAGGGGAGGGCGCATGCGCAAGGCTGTCAGAGCGCTGCTGGCACTGGCGATGTCCATAGGGACGGTCGGTGCCGGCAGCACGGCGGCGATGGCGGCGGACACGACCGCCACGCCGGACATCAAGGACCGCATCCTGAAGATCCCGGGGATGAGTTTCGTCGAGGAGAAGCCCTACGAGGGCTACCGCTACCTCGTGCTGAACTACACCCAGCCCGTGGACCACAGGAACCCGGCCAAGGGCACCTTCCAGCAGCGCTTCACGCTGCTGCACAAGGCCACCGACCGGCCCACCGTCTTCTACACCTCCGGCTACAACGTCTCCACCAGCCCGTCCCGCAGCGAGCCCACGCGCATCGTCGACGGCAACCAGGTGTCGATGGAGTACCGCTTCTTCACCCCGTCGCGGCCGCAGCCGGCCGACTGGTCGAAGCTCGACATCTGGCAGGCCGCCAGCGACCAGCACCGCCTCTTCGAGGCCCTCAAGCCCGTCTACGGCAAGAACTGGCTGGCGACCGGCGGCAGCAAGGGCGGCATGACGGCGACGTACTACCGCCGCTTCTACCCGAAGGACATGAACGGCACCGTCGCCTACGTCGCGCCCAACGACGTGGTCAACGACGAGGACTCCGCCTACGACCGCTTCCTGGCGAACGTCGGCGACCAGGCCTGCCGCACGCAGCTGAACTCCGTGCAGCGCGAGGCGCTCGTCCGCCGCGGCGAGATCGTCGCCCGCTACCAGAAGTGGGCCGACGAGAACGGCAAGACCTTCAAGACCGTCGGCAGCGCCGACAAGGCCTACGAGAACGTCGTCCTCGACCTGGTGTGGGCGTTCTGGCAGTACCACCTGCAGAGCGACTGCAAGACCGTCCCGGCGACGAAGGCGTCCACCGACGAGCTGTACAAGTTCATCGACGACATCTCCGGCTTCGACGGCTACACCGACCAGGGCCTGGAGCGCTTCACGCCGTACTACTACCAGGCCGGCACCGAACTGGGCTCGCCGACGCCGAAGTTCGCGCACCTGAAGGACCTGCTGCGCTACCGCGACAGCTACCAGCCGCGCACCTACGTGCCGCGTGACATCCCCATGAAGTTCCGCCCCGGTGCGATGACCGACGTCGACCGCTGGGTGCGCGAGAAGAGCAGCAACATGCTCTTCGTCTACGGCCAGAACGACCCCTGGAGCGCCGAACCGTTCCGCCTCGGCCGGAACGCCACCGCCCGCCACGACTACCGCTTCTACGCGCCCGGCGGCAACCACGGCTCCAACATCTCCCAGCTGGTCGCCGACGAGCGGGCCACCGCGACGGCCGAGGTGCTGCGCTGGGCGGGCGTCGCCCCGGCGGCCGTCCAGAAGGACGAGCACAAGGCCAAGCCGCTCGCGCCGTACAACGAGAAGCTCGACAAGCAGAAGGTCGAGCGTCAGAACACGCTGCGGCCGTAAGGGCCTCGGGAGCGGTGTTCTAGGGCAGGCGGCGGGCGCACCCCACGGGTGTCCCGCCGCCGACCTGTACGTACAGGTCGGTGTCCGGCGGGCAGGCGGAGCGCGTGCGCACCGCCGACTCGACCCGGTACTCCGGCGCGTGGCCGAGGGAGCCGTCGCACGCCGTCTCCTTCACCACCCCGCGGTGCTCGGTGTAGACGCAGTCCCCGGGCACCGTCAGCGGGCCGCCGCCCATGCCGGGGTCGCCCGGGTGGGGCGGGGCGAGATTGCGCATGCAGGCGTAGCCCTCCGGCGCGCTGAGCGCCTCCGAGGTGCCCTCGGTGACGGCGGTGATGTGCAGCACGAAGTCGGTGATGTCGGGGCAGCGCGGGCCGCCCGACTGCGGGCCGTAGTAGCGCGCCAGGACGCTGGCCGCCGCCCGCTCGCTGGCGCAGTCCACCTCGCCGAAGGCGCCCTGCGGCGCCTGCCGGCCGGCGCACGCGCCCCGCGCCAGGAACGCCGCGCCCGCCCCGGGGCCGGTCGGCGCGGGGGCCAGGGCCTGATCGCCCGGGACGACGCTCTCCGCCGCCCCGCGGGCCGGCGCCTGGCAGCCGGTCAGCGCCCACGACCCGTACAGCACGGCGAATGCGAACAGCGCCCGCGGCAGCGCACGATGGCGCATCTCTTCCCCCAACCCGCCAAACCGGCTTCCAGAGTTACCGGACGGCCACCGGCGCACGCCAGGCGTGCGGGACGGTTCGCGGAGGGTGATCACGCCCCCGGCGCTTGGACGTGGCGTCCGCCCCGGCGGTTCCCCGGCGGGGATCTTCTAGCGGGTCCGGCGGACGCGGGTCAGGCGGCGGGCCCGGGCGGCCCGGATCGGCGAGCGCACGGCCAGCAGCCCGGCCCGCGGGGCGAGCCGGCGCACCATGGCGAAGACCGACTCGGTGCGGGAACGGTCGGCGTCCAGCACGGTGAAGAGGTTCACGCCCAGGTAGAAGGTGACCGCGGCGTTGGCCAGGTCGCGCGGCGGTGTCAGGCGGGCCAGGGGAGTGCCGCCGATGACCCGCTCCAGCGTCTCCTCGATGAATGCCATCCACGGTTCGACCCGCACCCGGATGCCCTCGCGCAGTTCCGGTTTGGCGACGGCGGCGGCCACCAGCTCGGACAGCAGCGTGATGTGCCCGCCCTCGAGGTCGTCGCGGTAGATGCGGGTGGCGCGCTCGGCGAGCTCGGCAAGGGTGCGGGCATCGGCCACGGTGGCGGTGTGCAGGGCCATCCGCTCGGCGGAGGAGCGGTCCAGGGCGGCGAACAGCAAGGGGTCGACACCGCCGAAGTGGTAGAAGATCAGCGCCGAGTTGACACCGGCCTCCTTCGCGATGGTCCGGGCGCTGGCCTTGCCGTAGCCCTGGGTGCGCAGCACCGTGCTCGCGGCGGTGATCAGCCGTTCCTTTGTCTCCACCGACATCTGCCGCCCTCTCGCCGAGCGTTCATCATACGGTTGAATCGATCGCTCAACCGGGCTGGTCACGGCTCTCCCAGCTGCCGCTCGTGCCAGTGCGCCGACAACAGTCGCACGGTCTCCCGTATCGCCGGCCGCCGGGTGGTCCCCGTGCGCCAGTAGGCGAACAGCCGGCGTACGGGGACGGGCTCGACGGGCACCGCCACCACGCCCGGCGGCAGCGGACCGCGGCCCAGCCGGGGAGCGACGGCGATGCCCAGCCCGGCGGCGACGAGGGCGATGTGGGTGTGGTTCTCGGTGGCCTGGTAGGCCAGGTCGGGTTCGCTGCCGGAGGCGCGCAGCGTCCGCACGAGCCAGTCGTAGCAGACGCTGCCCGGCTGCTGGCTGATCCAGCGCTGATGGGCCAGATCGGCCGGGAGCACCGGTGCCCGCTTCGCCAGCGGATGGTCCCGCGGCACCAGCAGATCGCACACGTCCTCGCCGATCGGGGCGCGCCGCAGCCCGTCCGGGGCCGGCAGCGGGGCGACGTCCCACTCGAAGGCGACGGCCACGTCGAGGACGCCCTGCTCGACCAGCCCCACGGACAGGTGCGGTTCCACCTCCGCCAGCCGGGCGTCGACGTCAGGGTGCTCGCGGCCCAGGGCGGCCAGCACGGACGGCAGCAGGCCGCGGGCCGCGGACGGGAACGCCCCGACCATCAGGCGCCCGGCGGGCAGGCCGCGCCGCTCCTCCAGATCGGTCTCGGCCCGCTCGACGATGGCCAGGACGTCCTTGGCGGTCGCGGCCAGCCGCTCGGCCGCGTCCGTCAGCGCCACACCCCGCCCCCTGCGCTCCAGCAGCGTGGTGCGGGTCTCCCGCTCCAGCTTGGCTATGGCCTGCGAGACGGCGGAGGGGGTGTACCCCAGGGCGTCGGCCGCCGCGGTGACCGTGCCGTGCACGGAGACGGCGTACAGGGCGCGCAGCCGGGAAAGGTCCAGCACGACTCGGAATCCTCCCTCGGACGGCCTGTCATTTTTGAGCGTTGCTGAAACCCATCATGTACGAACGTGTGCTGGTGCTGCACGGTCGGGTCTCTTGATGATGGCTCGTATGCGCCCGTTCCACACCTTCCTTGCCGTGTGCGTCGCCGCCCTGTGGGGCGTCAACTTCGTCGTCATAGACGCCGGTCTCGACCGCTTCCCGCCCCTGCTGTTCTGCGCCCTGCGCTTCCTGGCCGCCGCCGTGCCCGCCGTCTTCCTCGTCGGTCGGCCGCCGGTGGCCTGGCGGTGGATCGTCGCCGTGGGACTGGTCCTGGGCGTGGGCAAGTTCGGCCTGCTGTTCATCGGCATGCACGTGGGCATGCCCGCCGGACTGTCCTCTCTTGTGCTGCAGGGGCAGGCCGTCTTCACCGCCCTGTTCGCCGTGGCCGCCCTCGGCGAACGACCCGGCCCGAGGCGCCTGGCGGGCATGGCCGTCGCCATGGCCGGTATCGCGGTGGCCGCCGTGGACGAGGGTGCCTCCGGGCCGCTCGCCGGTTTCCTGTGCGTCGTGGCCGCCGCGGCCTTCTGGGGCGTCTCCAACGTCCTGACGCGCAAGGCCGCACCGCCGGACGCGCTGCGCTTCACCGTCTGGCTGAGCACCGTGCCCGTCCTGCCGCTGCTGCTGCTCTCCCTGGTCTTCGAAGGACCGCGGGCCGACCTGGACGCCCTGCGCTCGGCGGATCTCACCGGCGTCGGCGCGGTCCTGTTCGTCGCCTGGGTCTCCACCCTGCTGGGCTTCGGCGCCTGGGGTCACCTGCTGCGCCGCTACGACGCCTCCACCGTCGCCCCCTTCACCCTGCTGGTGCCCGTCTTCGGGATGTCCTCGGCGTTCGCGCTGCTGGGCGAGGGCGTGAGCCCGCTGCGCTGGTGCGCGGCCGTGCTGCTGGTCGGCGGCGTCGCCCTCACGTCGCTGCCGGGGCGGCGGCGACCAGCCCCCGCAGGTACTCCGCACCCGGACCGGCCAGTTGCACGAAATCTGCCGCCTGCGGGTGCCACCGCTTCTCGTACTCCCAGCACAGCCAGCCGTCCCAGCCCGCGCGGCTGAGCGTGCCCACGCAGGCGCCCAGCGGCAGCACCCCCGCCCCCAGCGGCAGCGGCGCGGTCTCCTCCACCGAGGCGACGTCCTTCACCTGCACGTAGCCCAGGTGCGGGGCCAGCGCGGGGAAGCTCGCGTCCGGCTCCTCGCCGCCCAGCCAGGTGTGCAGCACGTCCCACAGGGCGCCGACGCTGCCGTGCCCGACGGGCCCGAGCACGCGCACCGCGTCCTGGGCGCGGCGGTGCGAGTCGTGCGTCTCCAGCAGGACGCGCACGCCCGCGTCCGCCGCCACCGGGGCGATGGTCCCCAGCCGCCGCGCGGCGTCCGCGTCGGCCTCCTGCGCCGGCCGCTCCCCGCCGCCGGGGAACACCCGCACGTACGGTGCGCCGACGTCCCGCGCGAGCCGCACCAGCGCGTCGAGCTCCGCCATGACCGGCTCGTCCGGACCGGCTCCGGCCACGCGCGCGTACCCGGCGACCGCGAGGACCGCCACACCCGCCTCGGCGAAGCGCACGGCCACCGAGGCCCGCTGTGCGGGCGTCAGCCCCGGGTGCACCGGTTCCTCCGGATGGGCCCGCAGCTCGACTCCGTCGTAGCCGCAGGACGCGGCGAGGTCCACCACGTCGGGCAGGGGCATACCGGGGACGCCGAGAGTGGAGAAAGCCAGCTTCATGGTGATCGGTTTCCCCGCCCGGCGCCGGGAAATGCCCCCAGTGCGAAACAAGCGGTCCGCACGAGGGGGGTTGTGCCCATGGCCGACGGTGCAGGCAGGACGGTGCGGATCGCCATGAACGGCGTCACCGGGCGCATGGGGCACCGCCAGCATCTGGTGCGCTCCATCCTGGCCATCCGCGACGACGGCGGTGTCCGCCTCGACGACGGCAGCACCCTGTGGCCCGAGCCGGTGCTCGTCGGGCGCTCGCCGGAGCGCCTGCGACCGCTCGCCGAGCGGTACGGGCTGCCGGAGTGGAGCTGCGACCTGGACGCCGTGCTCGCCGACCCCTCCGTCGAGGTGTACTTCGACGCCCAGGCCACCGCCGCCCGCGAGGCGGCACTGCGCCGGGCGCTGCAGGCCGGCAAGCACGTCTACTGCGAGAAACCGGTCGCCTCCGGCTACGCGGCCGCCCTCGCGCTCGCCCGCCTGGCCGACCGGGCCGGGGTACGGCACGGGGTCGTGCAGGACAAGCTCTTCCTGCCCGGCATCCGCAAGCTCGCCCGCCTCCTCGCGGCCGGGTTCTTCGGCCGGGTGCTCTCGGTGCGCGGCGAGTTCGGCTACTGGGTCTTCGAGGGCGACACCCGGCCCGCCCAGCGGCCGTCGTGGAACTACCGCGCCCACGAGGGCGGCGGCATCGCGGCCGACATGTTCCCCCACTGGGAGTACGTGCTGCGCGAGCTCTTCGGGCCCGTACGATCCGTCCAGGCGCGGCTGGCCACCCATGTGCCGCGGCGCTGGGACGAGCAGGGCACCGCCTACGCCGCGACCGCCGACGACGCCGCCTATGCCGTCTTCGAACTGCAGGGCGGGGTGGTCGCACAGTTCAACTCCTCCTGGGCGGTGCGCGTGCACCGCGAGGACCTGCTGGAGATCCAGGTCGACGGGACCGAGGGCTCGGCCGTCGCCGGACTGCGGCACTGCCGCGTCCAGCACCGGGCCACCACGCCGAAGAACGTCTGGGACCCCGACGCGGGCCACCGCCGCGACCACCGCGCCCACTGGCAGGAGGTGCCCGACGACGAGGACCACCCCAACGCCTTCCGCGCCCAGTGGGAGCTCTTCCTGCGCCACGTGGCCCGGGGCGGCCCCTGGCGGCACGACCTGCTGACCGGGGCCCGCGGCGTCCTGCTGGCCGAACTGGGCCGGCGCTCCTCCGTCGAGGGCCGGCGGGTGGCCGTACCGGAGCCGGCCCTGTGATCCGGCTGCCCGACGCCTCCGGGCGGCTGCGGACGTACGAGCCCGGGCGCGCCGTCCCCCCGCCGCCGGGCCCGCCCCCGCGCCGCCGCGCGGTCCTGGCCGCCGCCCACGTCGTCGCCGACCCCCTGACGGGCACCGCACCGCACGGACCCGCCCGGCTCGACTGGGACGCCACGCTGGCCTTCCGCCGCCACCTGTGGGCGCACGGGATGGGCGTCGCCGAGGCCATGGACACCGCCCAGCGCGGCGCCGGCCTCGACTGGCCGGCCGCGGCCGAGCTGGTGCGCCGCACCGCCGCCGAGGCGCGCGCCGTGGGCGGCACCCTCGTGTGCGGCGCGGGCACCGACCAGCTGACCCCGCCGTACGGCCCCCCGGCCGCCGTCACGGCCGCCTACGAGGAGCAGCTCGCCGTCGTGGAGGAGGCGGGGGCACCCGCCGTCCTTATGGCCTCCCGGGCTCTTGCGGCCGTCGCGCGCGGACCGGAGGACTACGCGGAGGTCTACGGCAGCCTGCTGCGCCAGGCGCGTGCTCCCGTCGTCCTGCACTGGCTCGGCGCCGACTTCGACCCCGCGCTCGCCGGCTACTGGGGCAGCCACGATCCGGACGTCGCCGCCGACGTCCTGCTGGGGATCGTGGCCGCGCACCCCGGCAAGGTGGCCGGGGTGAAGGTCTCGCTGCTGGACGCCGGCCGCGAGCGGGAGCTGCGCCGCCGGCTGCCGGCCGCGGTGCGCTGCTACACCGGCGACGACCTGCACTACCCGGAGCTCGTCGAGGGCGACGAGTGGGGCCACAGCGACGCCCTGCTGGGCGTCCTGGACCCGCTGGCACCGATCGCCGGCCACGCCCTGCGCCTGCTCGACGCCGGCGACCGCCGGGGCTTCCGGGCCGTCCTGGATCCGACCCTGGCCCTGGCCCGGCACCTGTTCGAGCCGCCGACGCGCTTCTACAAGACCGGAGTCGTCCTGCTGGCCTGGTTGGCCGGGCACCAGGAGCACTTCGCCATGCTTGGCGGCCTGCACGCGGCCCGTTCCCTGCCGCATCTCGCACGCGCCTACGAACTCGCCGACTCCCTCGGGCTGTTCCCCGACCCCGAGCGCGCGCAGGCCCGCATGGCCGGCCTGCTGGCGGTCCACGGGGTGGCGCAGTGACCGCCCCGGACGGCTTCGCCCTCAACCAGCAGACCGTGCGTCAGTGGAGCCTGCCCGAGCTCGTCGCGGGATGCGTGGAGGCGGGGGTGCGCAGCGTCGGCCTGTGGCGGGAGCCCGTGCGGGCGTACGGGCCGGCCGCCGCCGCACGGCTGCTGCGGGCGGCCGGACTGGACGTCAGCAGCCTGTGCCGGGGCGGGTTCCTGACGGCCCCCGGCCCGGCGGCGCGGACCGAGGCGCTGGCCGACAACAGGGCGGCCGTCGACGAGGCGGCCCTCCTGGGCGCCGGCACCCTCGTGCTGGTCTCCGGCGGCCTGCCGCCCGGCAGCCGGGACCTGGCCGGGGCCCGGGAACGGGTGGCCGACGCCCTCGCCGAACTCGGCCCGTACGCCGCCGCGCACGGCGTACGGCTGGCGATCGAGCCGCTGCACCCGATGTACGCCTCGGACCGCTGTGTGGTCTCCACCCTGCGCCAGGCCCTCGACCTCGCGGAACGCTTCCCGGCCGAGGAGGTGGGGGTGGTGGTGGACACCTACCACCTGTGGTGGGACGACACCGTCGCCGGGCAGCTGGAGCGGGCCGGGCGCGGGGGCCGGATCGCGGCCTTCCAGCTCGCCGACTGGGTCACGCCGCTGCCCGAGGGCGTCCTGCTGGGCCGGGGCCAGCTGGGGGACGGGTGCGTGGACCTGCGCTGGTTCCACGAGCGCGTGCGGGCCGCCGGGTTCACCGGCCCCGCCGAGGTGGAGATCTTCAGCGAGCGGCTGTGGCGGCGGGCGGGCGCGGAGGTCCTGGCCGAGGTGCTGGAGCGGTACCGGGCACACGTCCTGTGAACGCCAGTTCTACCGTCCGTAACGGAACGATAACAGTCGGAAATCGCTGCAACCCCGTGGAGCCGTAGCGAGTCGTAGCCGGCGTCGGGCTTCCTCGGGGGTGATCCGGGGGGATGAGGAGGAAGTCCGCCAGGGGGAGCACGAGGGGCCCGGCCGTCGGACCGGGCCCCTCGCAGCGTCCCCGGGCCGTGCGGCGACCGCGCCGGGCGCCAAGCGGAAGCGGGGATATCCACAGGCCCGAACGGGCTGTCGGGCCCCGGCTGTACCGTCGGGGCATGGTGCAACTGGCAGTGGTCGAAGGGGTCCTCGAACGGATCACCTACGCCAACGAGGAGACGGGATACACCGTCGCCCGTGTGGACACCGGCCGCGGCGGCGGCGACCTCCTCACGGTGGTCGGCTCGCTGCTCGGTGCGCAGCCCGGCGAGTCACTGCGCCTGGAGGGCCGCTGGGGCTCCCACCCGCAGTACGGGCGGCAGTTCACCGTGGAGAACTACACCACCGTCCTGCCCGCCACCATCCAGGGCATCCGCCGCTACCTGGGCTCCGGGCTGATCAAGGGCATCGGCCCGCGCATCGCCGACCGCATCGTCACCCACTTCGGCACCGACACCCTCGACATCATCGAGAAGGAGCCGGCCCGGCTGATCGAGGTCCCCGGGTTGGGCCCCAAGCGCACCCGTTCGATCGGCGCGGCGTGGGAGGAGCAGAAGGCCATCAAGGAGGTCATGGTCTTCCTGCAGGGCGTCGGCGTCTCCACCTCCATCGCCGTGCGCATCTACAAGAAGTACGGCGACGCCTCCATCTCCGTCACCCGCAACCAGCCCTACCGGCTGGCGGCCGACGTGTGGGGCATCGGCTTCCTGACCGCCGACCGCATCGCGCAGGCCGTCGGCATCCCGCACGACAGCCCCGACCGGGTCAAGGCCGGCCTGCAGTACGCCCTGTCCCAGTCCACCGACCAGGGGCACTGCTTCCTGCCGGAGGAGCGGCTGATCGCCGACGCGGTCAAGCTGCTGCAGGTCGACGTGGGCCTGGTCATCGAGTGCCTGGCCGAACTCGCCACGGACGAGGAGGGCGTGGTGCGCGAGCAGGTGCCCGCCCCGGACGGCGGGGAGCCGGTCACCGGCGTCTACCTCGTCCCCTTCCACCGCGCCGAGCTGTCCCTGGCCGGGCAACTGGCACGGCTGCTGCGCACCCCGGAGGACCGGCTGGCCGCCTTCCACGACGTCCGGTGGGACAAGGCCCTGACCTGGCTCGCCGGGCGCACGGGCGCGGAGCTCGCCCCCGAGCAGCAGGAGGCCGTCAAGCTCGCGTTGACCAGCAAGGTGGCCGTCCTGACCGGCGGGCCGGGCTGCGGCAAGTCCTTCACCGTGCGGTCCGTGGTGGAGCTGGCCCGTGCCAAGAAGGCCAAGGTGGTGCTGGCCGCGCCCACCGGGCGGGCCGCCAAGCGGCTGGCCGAGCTCACCGGCGCGGACGCCTCCACCGTGCACCGGCTCCTGGAGCTCAAGCCGGGCGGCGACGCCGCCTACGACAAGGACCGGCCGCTGGACGCCGACCTGGTGGTGGTCGACGAGGCGTCGATGCTCGACCTGCTGCTGGCCAACAAGCTGGTCAAGGCGGTCGCGCCGGGGGCGCACCTGCTGCTCGTCGGGGACGTCGACCAGCTGCCGTCCGTCGGCGCCGGCGAGGTGTTGCGCGACCTGCTGGCCCCGGGCGGCCCCGTCCCGGCCGTGCGGCTCACCCGCATCTTCCGCCAGGCCCAGCAGTCCGGTGTGGTGACCAATGCGCACCGCATCAACTCCGGTGTGCAGCCCATCACCCAGGGCCTGAAGGATTTCTTCCTCTTCGTCGAGGAGGACACCGAGGAGGCGGGCCGCCTCACCGTCGACGTGGCGGCCCGGCGCCTCCCCGCGAAGTTCGGCCTCGACCCCCGCCGGGACGTCCAGGTGCTCGCCCCGATGCACCGCGGCCCGGCGGGCGCGGGCACCCTCAACGGCCTGTTGCAGCAGGCCATCACGCCCGCCCGGCCCGACCTGCCCGAACGCCGCTTCGGCGGCCGGGTCTTCCGCGTCGGGGACAAGGTCACGCAAATCCGCAACAACTACGAAAAAGGGAAGAACGGCGTCTTCAACGGCACGGTGGGGGTGGTCACGGGCTTGGACGTCGTCGAGCAGCGGCTGACCGTCCTCACCGACGAGGACGAGGAGGTCGGCTACGACTTCGACGAGCTGGACGAACTCGCCCACGCGTACGCCGTCACCATCCACCGCTCGCAGGGCAGCGAGTACCCCGCGGTGGTGATCCCGGTCACCACCGGTGCATGGATGATGCTGCAGCGCAATCTGCTCTATACCGCCGTTACCCGGGCAAAACGTCTCGTCGTCCTGGTCGGCTCGCGGCGAGCCCTCGGCCAGGCGGTACGCACCGTCTCGGCGGGCCGGCGCTGCACGGCCCTGGATTTCCGGCTCGCGGCCGCGGGCGGAGGTGGTGTTCGTCTCTGAACGGTTTACCAATCCGGGCGAAGGGGGCAGGATGGGCAGGCTGGACGGCACTGAGTGCCGTCCACGGGCCCTACGGCCGACCCCGAGTGCACGTCCAGCGTCCAAATGGGGGAAGGTAGGGGTAGTCAGGGCACCTCGAAGAAGAGGCACAACGTCGGTGAGGGATGACGTGAGCGACAACTCTGTAGTACTGCGGTACGGGGACGGCGAATACAGCTACCCGGTGGTCGACAGCACCGTGGGCGACAAGGGCTTCGACATCGGCAAGCTGCGTGCCCAGACCGGTCTGGTGACCCTGGACTCCGGCTACGGCAACACCGCCGCCTATAAATCCGCGATCACCTACCTCGACGGCGAGCAGGGCATCCTGCGCTACCGCGGCTACCCGATCGAGCAGCTGGCCGAGCGCAGCACGTTCCTGGAGACCGCCTTCCTGCTGATCAACGGCGAGCTGCCGACGGTCGACGAGCTGGCGTCCTTCCGCAACGAGATCACCCAGCACACCCTGCTGCACGAGGACGTCAAGCGGTTCTACGACGGCTTCCCGCGTGACGCCCACCCCATGGCCATGCTGTCCTCGGTGGTCAGCGCGCTGTCCACCTTCTACCAGGACAGTCACAACCCGTTCGACGACAACCAGCGCCACCTGTCGACGATCCGGCTGCTCGCCAAGCTGCCGACGATCGCGGCCTACGCGTACAAGAAGTCGATCGGCCACCCGGTGGTCTACCCGCGTAACGACCTCGGCTACGTCGAGAACTTCCTGCGCATGACCTTCTCGGTGCCCGCCGCCGAGTACGAGCTGGACCCGGTCGTCGTCAGCGCCCTGGACAAGCTGCTGATCCTGCACGCCGACCACGAGCAGAACTGCTCCACCTCGACCGTGCGCCTGGTGGGCTCCTCGCAGGCCAACCTGTTCGCGTCGATCTCCGCGGGCATCAACGCCCTGTGGGGCCCCCTGCACGGTGGCGCCAACCAGGCCGTCCTGGAGATGCTGGAGTCCATCAAGAACTCCGGCGGCGACGTCGACGCCTTCATCCGCAAGGTGAAGAACAAGGAGGACGGCGTCCGCCTGATGGGCTTCGGGCACCGCGTCTACAAGAGCTTCGACCCCCGGGCGAAGATCATCAAGGCGGCGGCGCACGACGTCCTCTCCTCGCTCGGCAAGAGCGACGAGCTGCTGGACATCGCGCTCAAGCTGGAGGAGCACGCGCTCAGCGACGACTACTTCGTCTCGCGCAACCTCTACCCGAACGTGGACTTCTACACCGGTCTGATCTACCGGGCCATGGGCTTCCCGTCCGAGATGTTCACCGTGCTCTTCGCGCTCGGCCGGCTCCCCGGCTGGATCGCCCAGTGGCACGAGATGATCAAGGAGCCGGGTTCCCGCATCGGTCGCCCGCGCCAGATCTACACGGGCGTCGTCCAGCGCGACTTCGTCCCGGTGGAGCAGCGCTGACGCGAAGGCGTCGAGCCGTAAGGCCGTAAAGCCATAAGGTTGTAAGGCCGCAAGGCTGTAAGACTGCAAGGTCGTAAGCGACAGGGCCCCCGCACCGTGACGGTGCGGGGGCCCTGTCGCTGTGCTGCTGCGAAAAGCGCCCCGCCCCCGATCCCCCCACGGGTCGGAGCGAGGCGCTTTCCTTGCCCCGGTCGGATTCCCCCCACGGGATCCGACCGGGAGCCGACGGACGCGATCTGCCGGGACGCGTACGTACGGGAGGGCCGCTCAAAGCTCCCCGGGTACGTGCCCCGGCCACGCGTTGCGCCGGGCCGTCCCCCAAGACGTCCAGCACTGCACGGTTAGACCCACAACCCCCGGCGATGGTTACCTCCCAATCGCTGTGATCTAGGTCTCCTGCCATATCGGGCACACGAGGGCAAGGGGTCACTTGTGGTGATTCTGTGAGGATCGCGTACCTGATTTCGGTCAGGCGGGGCCGGCGAGCTCGTAGCCGGCCTCGTCCACCGCGGCGCGCACGGCGGCCTCGTCCAGCGGGGCGGCCGAGTCCACGGTGACCAGGCCCGTGGCGGCGACGGCCTGCACCGAGGTGACGCCCTCCAGGGCGGACAGCTCGCTGGTGACCGCGGACTCGCAGTGGCCGCAGGTCATGCCGGTCACCTTGTAGACGGTGGTGGTCATGGGCGTACTCCTCGCACGTGTTCGTCCGGCGTCGGCGACGGCCGGGATAACGATCGACAGCTTACCCCCTGGGGGTATGTCGGGGGTGGGGAATCGGAGGTTTCAACGTTTCTTCGCCGCGCCCGGGCGCTGTGTCACCCAGTGCCGGATGGTGTCGGCGTACCAGTGCGGCCTGCCGCCTTCGCTGGCGTCGGGCGGCGGCAGCAGCCCGTGCTTGCGGTACGAGCGCACGGTGTCGGGCCGCACACCGATGTGTGCGGCGATCTCGCGGTAGGACCAGAGTCGGCGGTCGGTCATCTCTCGCCTTCCCGCCGCGCCGCGGTCACGGAAGGGGGGATCCGTGGGGGAGCCGGGCGCGGCTTCTTCCGCGGCGAGCCTCGCCCCAGGGCACGACGCCGCGTGATCACGCGCGACGGCTGTCGGGGCTCTGTGACGGAAAGACGGCCCGTTCGTGACGGCCGTGACCCCGGGGTGACCTGGTAACAACCCGGCCGGGGTTGCTACCGGCGTCAGCCGACGTCCGCCAGCCGCACCGGGCGGTCCTCCCGGCGCGAGACCTCGCAGGCCTCCGCGACGTGCAGGGCCCGCAGCCCCTCCGCCCCGGGGCACGGGTTGGCGCCGAGCCCCCGGGCGGCGTGGACGAACGCCGCGAGCTCGGCCCGGTAGGCGTCCGCGAAGCGCTCCCGGAAGTCGGCCCAGGGGTGCGGCGGGGCACCGGGGCCGTCCGGCTCGGCCGAGGTCAGCGGGGTCCGTTCGGCGAGCCCGACGACCCACTGGTCGCGTTCGCCGGACAGCTCCGTGCGCACGTCGTAGCCCGCGCCGTTGTACCGGGTGGCGGTCGCCGTGACCAGCGTGCCGTCGTCGAGGGTCAGGACGGCGGCCGCGGTGTCCACGTCGCCGGCCTGCCGGAAGAAGTCGGCGCCGCCGTTCGCGCCGCGCGCGTAGACCTCGGTGACCTCGCGGCCCGTCAGCCAGCGCACCGCGTCGAAGTCGTGCACCAGGCAGTCGCGGAACAGTCCGCCGGACAGCGGCAGGAAGTCCGCCGGCGGTGGCGTCGCGTCGGAGGTCACGCACCGGATCGTGTGCACCCGCCCCAGCAGTCCCGAGCGCAGCGCCTGTCGTGCCGCCAGGTAGCCGGCGTCGAAGCGGCGCTGGAAGCCGATCTGCAGCAGGGTGCCCGCCGCCTCCACCTCGCGCAGCGCGGCTATCGTGCCCGCCAGGTCCAGCGCGATGGGCTTCTCGCAGAAGGCGGGCAGCCCGGCGCGGGCCGCCCGGGTGATCAGGCCCGGGTGGGAGGCGCTGGCGGTGGCGATCACCACGGCGTCCACGCCGGCGGAGGTGAAGATCTCGCCGGTGCTGCGGGCGGGGCGGGCGCCCACGGCCTCGGCGAGGACCGCCGCCCGGCCCGGGTCGGCGTCGGCGATCACCAGCTCGCCGACCCCGTCGGCCGCCGTGAGCGCCGCGGCGTGCAGGGAACCCATGCGTCCAGCGCCGAGCAGTCCGATCCGCATGTCACGTGCTCCGTTCCTGGTGGTGCAGAGGTGGGGGGTGCTTGCGTCAGCCGGTCTCGTCGTACAGCGCGGGCCGCTTCGCCAGGGCGACCTCGACGCGCTCGCCGCTCTCCTGGGCCCGGACGGCCGCCTCGCACACCGCGGCGGCGGCGTAGCCGTCCCAGCTGCTCGGGCCCGTGCACACCCCGCGCCGCGTGGCGTCCACCCACTCCTGCACCTCGCGGTCGTAGGCGGCGCGGAAGCGGGTGAGGAAGTCCTGGGGGACCGGCCCGCCCCATCGCCCGTCCGCGGCGACGAGCGGCCCGCGTTCCTCGCCGATGCGCACGCTGCCGCGTTCGCAGACCGCCTCGCAGCGCACCTGGTAGCCGAAGCCGCAGTTGACGAAGACCTCGACGTCGACGACCGCGCCCGCGGCCGTCTCCAGCAGCACCAGCTGGGGGTCGCCGAGTCCTGCGGGCGCGGTCGGGGAGGGCGCGGGCCGCAGCACGCGCACGGCCGTGATCTCCTGACCGAGCAGCCAGCGGGTCGCGTCGATCTCGTGCACGGCGGAGTCCTCGACGAGCATCCGGTCGGTGAACCCCGGTGGCGTCGAGGCGTTGCGGTGGACGCAGTGCAGCAGGAGCGGCCGCCCGAGCCCGCCGGCGTCCAGCAGCGCCTTCAGCTGCCGGTACTCCTCGTCGTACCGCCGCATGAACCCCACCTGCACCCGGCGCCGGCCCAGGCGCACCTCCGCCTCGACGACCCGCAGCGCGGCGGCCGCGTCCGGCGTCAGCGGCTTCTCGCACAGGACGGGCAGGTCGTGGGCGAGCGCCTGCAGCAGGGCCGCCTCGTGGGCCGGGCCGGGGGAGGCGATGAGGACGGCGTCGACGTCACCGCAGGCCATGGCGGCGGCCGCGTCCGTGAAGGGGGTGCAGCCGGGGGCGAGGGCGGCGGCCGCCCGCGCGCGCCCGGCGTCGACGTCGACGACCGCGGTCACCCGTGCGCCGCGGGTCGCCTCCGCCAGGCGCCGGACGTGGTCCGCGCCCATCCGTCCGGTGCCGATGACGGCCACGCCGAGGGGGGTGTCGTGGGCACGGGTCTGTTGCGTCATGGTGGTCGTTCCTCGGTCGGCGTTGCTCTCGGTCGGCCGTGGGTCAGGCCCCGCAGGTGCGCAGGAAGGCGCGGGTGCGGCGGGCGATGGGCAGCGGCCGGTCGGGCGGGCAGGGGTACATGTCCTGCTCGACGATGGCGAAGAGGTCCACGCCCAGCCCTTGGGCCGCGGCCAGGACGGGCTCCAGGGCCGGTACGCCCCGCGGCGGTTCGCACATCACGCCCTGGCGCACGGCCGGCCCGAAGGGCGTGCCGCGCTCGACCACGTCGGCGAGGACGGCGGGGTCCACCTGCTTGAGGTGCAGGTAGGCGATGCGCTCGCCGTAGGTCTTGATGAGCTCGACGCTGTCGCCGCCGCAGTAGGCGTAGTGTCCGGTGTCCAGGCAGAGGCCGACCCGCGCGGGGTCGGTGGCGTCCAGGAAGCGCGCGACGTTCGCCTCGGTGTCGATGTGGGTGTCGGCGTGCGGGTGCACGGCGATCGTCAATCCGTAGGCGTCGCGCACCCGGTCGGCCAGCCGCTCGGTACCGCGCGCGAGGTGCCGCCACTGCTCGGCCGTCAACTCGGGGCTCTCCAGCTGCTCGGCCGTCTTGTCGTCGCGCCAGAAGGCGGGGATGGCCACCAGGTGCGTGCCGCCGACGGCCCTGGTCAGCTCGGCCACGCGGGCCACCTGCTCCCAGGTCTCCTCCCACACGCCGGGGCCCCGGTGCAGGGCGGTGAAGACCGTGCCGGCGGACACGTGCAGGCCCCGGCTGCCGGTCTCCTCGCGCAGGCGGTCGGGCTCGGTGGGCAGGTAGCCGTAGGGGCCGAGCTCGATCCACTCGTAGCCCGCCTCGGCCACCTCGTCCAGGAACCGCCGCCAGGGCACCTGCGCCGGGTCGTCCGCGAACCACACGCCCCACGAGTCCGGGGCGGAGCCGACGCGGATCCGGTCGAGCGGCGCGGGAGCGGCGGGGGCGGTGGGGTCCATACGGCGGCTCTCCTCTCGCCGGTCCTCGTCGACCGGGCAAGGGCTGGGACGTTCGGTAGCTTCCCGACTGGCCGGAAGGGTGTCAAGGGTACGTCCGGACATACGGACGTAACGTCAATACAAGCCTCCGCACGTCTGCACGTCCGTATGTAAGGACAAATGCTTGACAGGTCCCGGCGCCCCCCGCTAGACCTGAGCCGCAGCCAGAGCGCCTGGCCGGTCAGGGGAGACGAGGGGAAGCGATGCCCGGTCCGTACGACCTCATCACCATGGGCCGGCTGGGGGTGGACCTCTACCCGCTGCAGAGCGGGGTACCGCTCTCCCGCGTCGAGACCTTCGGCAAGTTCCTCGGCGGCTCCGCCGCCAACGTCGCGGTCGCCGCCGCCCGCCTCGGCCGCCGCACCGCACTGATCAGCCGCACCGGCGACGACCCCTTCGGCGCCTACCTCCACGACGCCCTGCACGACTTCGGCGTCGACGACCGCTGGGTCACTCCCGTCGCCGCCTACCCCACCCCCCTGACCTTCTGCGAGATCCACCCGCCGGACGACTTCCCGCTGTACTTCTACCGCCACCCCAAGGCCCCCGACCTGGAGATCCACCCCGCCGAGCTGGACCTGGCCGCCATCGGTGCCGCCCGCATCTTCTGGATGACCGGCACCGGCCTGAGCGAGGAACCCAGCCGCAGCGCCACCCTCGCCGCACTCGAAGCCCGCGCCGCGGGCGCCACCACCGTCTTCGACCTCGACTGGCGCCCGATGTTCTGGAACGGCGGCGCGGACGCCGCCCGCCCCTGGTACGCCCGGGCCCTCGCCCACGCCACCGTCGCCGTCGGCAACACCGCCGAATGCGAGGTCGCCACCGGCGAGTGCGACCCGCACGCCGCCGCCCGCGCCCTGCTGGCCGCCGGCGTCGAACTCGCCGTCGTCAAACAGGGCCCCCGGGGCGTGCTCGCCGTCCACCGCGACGGCACCGTCGCCGAAGTACCGCCCGTCCCCGTCGACGTCGTCAACGGACTCGGCGCCGGCGACGCCTTCGGCGGCGCGCTGTGCCACGGACTCCTCGCCGGATGGGACCTCGACCGCACCGTCCGCTACGCCAATGCCGCCGGCGCCGTCGTCGCCTCCCGGCTCGCCTGCTCCTCCGCCATGCCCACCCGCGACGAGGTCACCGCCCTGCTGGACGGCACCCCATGACCGCCGTGACCATCGCCGACCTGCCCCGGGTGCGCAGCCGGCACCCCGAAGCCGTCGCCGAGGCCGCCGCCCGCCGTGCCCGCCGGCCCCTGCTCGGCGACCGCGGCCGGCTGCTCGTCGTCGCCGCCGACCACACCGCGCGCGGCGCCCTCGACGCCGGCGACCGCACCCTGGCCATGGCCAACCGCGCCGACCTCCTCGAACGCCTGTGCCTCGCACTCTCCCGCCCCGGCGTGGACGGCGTCCTGGCCACCGCCGACATCCTCGACGACCTGCTGCTGCTCGGCGCCCTCGAGAACAAGGTCGTCATGGGCTCCATGAACCGCGGCGGCCTGCACGGCGCCGCCTTCGAAATGGACGACCGCTTCACCGGCCCCCGCGCCGACGACCTCGTCCGCCGCGGCTTCGACGCCGGCAAACTGCTGCTGCGCATCGACTACGACGACCCCGGCTCCCTCGACACCCTCGAATCGGCGGCGCGCACGATCGACGCGATGGCCGAGCGGCGACTGCCGGTCTTCGTCGAGCCGTTCCTCTCCCGGCGCGTCGACGGCACCGTCCGCAACGACCTCGGCGCCGAGGCCGTCACCAAGTCCATCGCCATCGCCTCGGGCCTCGGCGCGACGTCCGCGTACACGTGGTTGAAGGTGCCGGTGACGGACGATGCGGCCGACATGGCGCGGGTGATGCAGACCTCCACGCTGCCGGCCGTCGTCCTGGGCGGGGACGTGGGACCCGACCAGGACGCGACGTACGACCGCTGGCGCACGGCACTGCGCCTGCCGACCGTCCACGGCCTGGTGGTGGGCCGCACCTTGCTGTACCCACCGGACGACGACGTGACGACGGCCGTCGACACGGCGGTGAGCCTGCTGTGACACACCGGTCGTCGGCAGGCGTCCCGCCGGGGGAGGAACTCCTGCCCACAAACCCGCTGGAGGGAACCGTATGACCACGCGCCACCACCTCCCCGCCGGCAGCGCCGGCAGCGGCCCGTACGCGCTGGACGTCAGTCCGAAGAGCGCCGGCTGGGGCTACTCCGCCCTGCGCGTGCTCACCCTCGCCGCCGGCGGCAGCCACGCCTTCGACACCGGCGACAGCGAGTGGATCGTGCTGCCGCTCGCCGCCACCGGCGTCACCGTCGCAACGGACGCGGGCGCGGCGTTCGAGCTGCAGGGCCGCACCGGCGTCTTCGCCGCCGTCACCGACTTCGCGTACGTCCCCCGCGACGCGCACGTCACCGTCACCGCCCCCACCGGCGGGCGGATCGCCTTGGCGGGCGCGCGGTGCGGGCGGGCGCTGCCCGCCCGTTACGGGCCGGCCCCATCCGTCCCCGTCGAGGTGCGCGGCGCGGGCACGTGTTCCCGGCAGGTCAACAACTTCGCCGCCGCCGGGGTCTTCGACTGCGACCGGCTCATCGCCGTCGAGGTCCTCACCCCCGGCGGCAACTGGTCCTCCTATCCGCCCCACAAGCACGACGAGCACCACCCCGGCGCCGAGTCCGAGCTGGAGGAGATCTACTACTTCGAGATCGCCGGCGGCCCCGCCGGCACCCCGGGCCACGGCTACCACCGCGTCTCGCCCTCGCGCCCCGGGGGTACGGAGGTGCTCGCCGAGGTCCGTACGGGGGACGTCGTCCTGATTCCCGACGGCTGGCACGGCCCGTCCATCGCCGCGCCCGGCCACGACATGTACTACCTGAACGTCATGGCGGGACCCGGCGCGGAGCGCGAGTGGCTCATCCGGGACCACCCCGACGTCGCGTGGATCCGCGACACCTGGCCGGGCCTCGACCCCGACCCGCGCCTGCCGTTCCCGCAGCACCCGGGAGGAGACCGATGACCCGACGGCTGACCGTCGCCCAGGCCCTGGTGGAGTTCCTGGCCCACCAGTACACCGAGCGGGACGGGCGCCGGCAGCGCCTGATCGCCGCCTGCTGGGGCATCTTCGGCCACGGCAACGTGGCCGGTGTGGGGCAGGCGTTGCTGGAGACCGGCGACGCGCTGCCCTATCTCCAGGGCCGCAACGAACAGGCCATGGTGCACGCCGCCGTCGGCTACGCCCGCCACCGCGACCGGCTCTCCGCCCACGCGGTGACCACCTCCATCGGCCCCGGCGCCACCAACCTCGTCACCGGGGCCGCCCTCGCCACGATCAACCGCATCCCCGTCCTCCTGCTCCCCGGGGACGTCTTCGCCACCCGCCCCGCCGACCCCGTGCTGCAGCAGCTGGAGCATCCGGGCGCCGGCGACGTCTCGGTCAACGACTGCCTGCGCCCGGTCTCGCGCTACTTCGACCGGATCGTGCGCTCCGAGATGCTGATCCCCGCCGCCCTGCAGGCGATGCGCGTGCTGGCCGACCCCGCCGAGACCGGCGCCGTCACCCTCGCCCTGCCCCAGGACGTGCAGGCCGAGTCGTGCGACTGGCCGGAGGAGTTCTTCGCCGACCGCGTCTGGCACGTACGCCGCCCGGCCCCCGACCCGGCCGAACTGGACGCGGCCGTACGGACCGTGCGCGCCGCCCGCCGGCCGCTGCTGATCGCGGGCGGCGGCGTGCACCACAGCGAGGCCGAGGACGCGCTGCGCGCCCTCGTGGACGCCACCGGCATCCCCGTTGCCTCCACCCAGGCCGGCAAGGGGTCGCTGCGGTACGACCATCCGGCGGACGTGGGCGGCATCGGGCACACCGGGACGGCCGTGGCCGACGCCCTCGCCCGCACCGCCGACGTCGTCATCGGCGTGGGCACCCGCTACAGCGACTTCACCACCGCCTCCTCGACGCTGTTCACCGCGCCCGACGTGCGGTTCGTCAACCTCAACATCACCGGTCACGACGCCCACAAGATGGCCGGCCTGCCGCTGGTCGCCGACGCCCGCGCCGGGCTGGAGGCGCTGGCGCGGGAACTGCGCGGCTACCGCGTGCCGGACGCGTACGTGAGTGTGTACACGGCCGGCAAGACCGAGTGGGAGGGCGTCGTCGACCGCGCGTACCGGCCCACCGACGGGTGGGAGGACGGTGCCCGGCCCACCCAGGCGCAGGTGCTGGGCGCCCTGGACGCCGTCGTCGGCGACGAGGACGTCATCGTCAACGCGGCCGGCTCCCTGCCCGGCGACCTGCACAAGCTCTGGCGCGCCCGCTCCCGCCGCCAGTACCACCTGGAGTACGGCTACTCCTGCATGGGCTACGAGATCCCCGCCGCCATCGGCGTCGCCCTGGCCGACCCCGGCCGCCCCGTGTGGGCGCTGGTCGGCGACGGCACCTATCTGATGATGCCCACCGAGATCGTCACCGCCGTGCAGGAGGGCGTCCCCCTCAAGATGGTGCTCGTGCAGAACCACGGCTACGCCTCCATCGGCGGCCTGTCCGAGGCCGTCGGCGGCGAGCGCTTCGGCACGGCCTACCGCTTCCGGGCACCCGACGGCACCTTCACCGGCGAGCCGCTGCCGGTGGATCTCGCGGCCAATGCGGCCTCTTTGGGCATGGGAGTGCTGCGGGTGCGCACGACCGCGGAACTGCGCCCGGCGCTCGCCGAGGCGCGCGCCGCCGACCGGCCCACATGTGTCTACGTGGAGACCGAAACGGCCGACACAGTGCCGGGCGCGCCCCCCGCGCAGGCGTGGTGGGATGTGCCTGTCGCCGAGACGGCCACCCGCCCTGCCGCGGTGACGGCGCGGGAGGAGTACGACCGCGGCGCCGCCGCCCGCCGCCGCCACCTGTGAAGCCGCCATCCGTGAAAACCGGCGACGTGACGAGAGAGGTCGAGCAGATGAAGACCGTCCACCACTGGATCGACGGCAAGTCCGTCGAGGGCACCTCCGGCACGTACGGCCCGGTGACCGACCCGGCGACCGGCGCCGTCACCACGCGCGTCGCCTTCGCCTGCGCCGAGGAGGTCGACGCGGCGGTCGCGGCGGCCAAGGCCGCGTACGCCACGTGGCGCACGTCCTCGCTGGCCACCCGCACCGGCGTACTCTTCCGCTACCGCGCCCTGCTGGACGCCCACCGTGAGGAGCTGGCCCGCCTGATCACCGCCGAGCACGGCAAGGTCCATTCCGACGCGCTGGGCGAAGTGGCCCGCGGCCTGGAGATCGTGGAGCTGGCCTGCGGCATCACCACGCAGCTCAAGGGCGAGCTGTCGACGCAGGTGGCCAGCCGGGTGGACGTGGCGGCGATCCGGCAGCCGCTGGGCGTGGTCGCCGGCATCACACCGTTCAACTTCCCGGCGATGGTGCCGATGTGGATGTTCCCGCTGGCGGTCGCCTGCGGCAACACCTTCGTCCTCAAGCCGAGCGAGAAGGACCCCTCGGCCGCGATCCGGCTGGCCGAGCTCGCCGCCGAGGCCGGGCTGCCGGACGGCGTGCTCAACGTCGTCAACGGCGACCGCACCGCCGTCGACCGCCTCCTGGAGCACCCCGACGTCGCCGCCGTCTCCTTCGTCGGCTCGACGCCGATCGCCCGCCACATCCACACCACGGCCTCCGCGCACGGCAAGCGCGTCCAGGCGCTGGGCGGCGCCAAGAACCACATGCTCGTCCTGCCCGACGCCGACCTCGACGCCGCCGCCGACGCCGCCGTCTCCGCCGCCTACGGCTCGGCGGGGGAGCGCTGCATGGCCATCTCGGCGGTCGTGGCGGTCGGCGGCACCGGCGACGAACTGGTGGCGAAGATCCGCGAACGGGCCGAGAAGGTCAGGATCGGCCCCGGCGACGACCCGGCCTCCGAAATGGGCCCGCTCATCACCCGCGCGCACCGCGACAAGGTCGCCTCCTACGTGCGCGGCGCCGCCGCCCAGGGCGCGGACGTCGTCCTCGACGGCACGGGCCTCACCCCGCCGGCCGGGTACGAGGAGGGCCACTGGATCGGGCTGTCCCTGCTGGACCACGTGCCCACCGACGCCGACGCCTACCGCGACGAGATCTTCGGCCCGGTGCTGTGCGTGCTGCGCGCCGCGACGTACGAGGAGGGCGTGGCCCTCATCAACGCCTCCCCCTGGGGCAACGGCGCCGCCGTCTTCACCCGCGACGGCGGCGCGGCACGGCGCTTCCAGCTGGAGGTCGAGGCGGGCATGGTGGGCGTGAACGTGCCCATCCCGGTGCCGGTGGGCTACCACTCGTTCGGCGGCTGGAAGCACTCGCTCTTCGGCGACCTGCACGTCTACGGCAACGACGGCGTGCACTTCTACACCCGCGGCAAGGTCGTCACCACCCGCTGGCCCGACCCGGCGGACGCGGGCGTGGACCTGGGCTTCCCGAGCCACAAGTAGGCGGCCCCGCGGCACGCCCCGCGCACCCGGCCCCGTACGAAGCGGAACCGTAAGCTCCACTCATGGGCTGGGCGACCGCACTGAAGAACACCGCCCGCGCCGGGCTCACCGTCGAGCGAGCCCGGCTCGAGCCGCTCCTGGCCCTGCGCGGGGCCTGCGGCGTGGCCGTCGTCATCGGCCTCCTGCTCGCCCTGGCCACCCCCGCCCTCGCCGTCTCCTCCGCCTTCGGCGCCTTCGCCTCCGGCATCGTCACCTTCCAGCGCAGCTGGCGCCCCCGCCCCCTGCTGGCCCTCGGCGTCGCCGCCGGGCTCGGTGTCAGCACCTTCATCGGCTATCTGGCCGCCGCCCACCACGCCCTCTTCGTCGTCCTCCTGGCCGCATGGACGCTGCTGTCGGGCTTCGCCTGGGCCCTCGGCCCGGTCTCCGGCTTCGTCGCCACCCAGACGATCGCCGTCATGCTCGTCACCGTCACCCTGCCCTCCTCCGTCGCCGGTGCGGCCGAGCACGCGGCGCTCATCGTCTTCGGCGGCGTGGTGCAGGCTGCGCTGATCCTGCTGTTCCCCATCCGCCCCTGGGGCCGCCAGCGCGACGTGCTCGCGGACGCGCTCGCCGCGGAGGCGGACTACGCGCGGCGGCTGCGCCACGACCCCGTGGCGCCCTTCGACCCGCACCCTTTGATGGAGGCCCGCGAGGCCGCCGCGCTGACGCCGCGCCAGGCCCGCAGGCGCCCGCGCCAGCTGGGCGGTCCGCGCGGGGTGGCCGAGCGCATCCGGCCCGTGCTGGCCTCGCTCGCCGACCCCGTCCTCGGCGCACCCGCCGAGGGGCCCGAGCGCGACCAGGTCCGCGACCTGCTGGCCGCGGCCGCGACCGTCCTGGACGCGGTGGCGCGCGCCATCCGCTGGGGCAAGCCGGTGCGGCTGTCGCCGGAGGCCGTGGCCACCCTGCAGGAGGCCGAGTCCGGCTCGCGGCTGACCGGCCCCGCCCGCCGCAGCGCGCTGCGGCTCGCCGCGCTGCTCGGCGACGCGGTGGAGGCCAGCGACGAGCCCGTACGCGCCACGGGCCCGGTCCCCGAGGCCGAGCGCCGGCACCTGCTGCGGCCCACGGGAGCGGGGCTGCTGCCGGTGGGCTGGCGCGCGCTGCGCCGCGAGGCGCGCCGGTCCTCGCCGGTGGGGCGGCACGCGGTGCGCGTGGCGGTCGTCTCGTGCGCGGCGTACGCGCTGGGCAGCGCCCTGCCCCTCGGCCACGGCTACTGGGCGCCGATGACGTCGGTGATGGTGATGCGGCCGGACTTCGCCCAGACCTTCCAGCGCGGAGTCGCCCGCTTCGCGGGCACGCTGGTGGGCGTGTGGGCCGGTGCCGGTCTGATGGCGCTGTTCCACCCGGGGCCGTGGGTCAGCGCGGGCCTGGCCGTGTCGACCGTGGCGCTGCAGTACTTGCTGATGCGCACCGGCTACATCGTCGTCTCCACGTGCGTCGGGGCGTACATCGTCTTCCTGCTGGGCATCGCCGGCGAGGGCTGGTCCCAGACGCTGCAGGACCGGCTGGCGCTGACCCTGCTGGGCGGGGCGCTGGCCATGGTCGGGTACGCCCTGTGGCCCACCTGGGAGACGCCCCGGCTGCGCGACCGGCTGGCGGACTGGCTGGCGGCCAACGGGCAGTACGCGCTCGCCGTCCTCGACGCGTACGCCCGTCCCGCCGACCGGGCCGCGCGCCGGGTGCGCGAGGTCCTGCTGGACGCGCGGGCCGCGCGCCGGGAGTGGGAGGACGCGGCCGCCCGCGCGCAGCAGGAACCCGTGCGCCACCGGGGCATCTCGCGCAAGGCCGAGCGGGAGGCGGAGGCGGCGCTGACGACGATGGGTCGCGTCACGATGCTCATGGAGGCGCACCTGCCGGACCGCGGCGCCGAGCCGTCGGCCGGCGCGGGGCGGTTCGCCGCGGCGCTGCGCGAGGCCCTGTCCCCGGCGGAGGCGGCCGTGCGCGAGCGCCGGGCCCTGGACTGGTCCGGGCCGCGCGAGGCCCTGGCCGAGTGGCGCGTGCGCGAGGGCGACGAGGGCGTGGCCGTACGGGCCTCGGAGCTGCTGGTCGACGCCCTGCAGGAGCTCGCCCAGGCGCTCGCCCCGGGCGGGCGCGGCCGCAAGCGGAGCCCGCGCCGTCCTTGACCATTTCTGACGGCGTGTAAACGTGAGGCCACTCACACTTCGCACAATGGCCTCGAAAACCTCCGTAAATTCGCCCCCGGCTTTTTGTTATCAGCCGGTCCGCCGCGGGTCTCCCAGGTGTCGGAACGGACGCCAACGTGGCGGTACGACAGAGAGGTGCGGGCGTGGAGAGTGTGAACGTGGCCGTGGTCGAGGCGGCCCGGGCCGGGGACACGGCGGCACAGGACGAGCTCGTCGCCACCCACCTGCCGCTGGTCTACAACATCGTCGGGCGGGCCCTGAACGGCCATGCGGACGTCGACGACGTCGTCCAGGAGACCATGCTGCGCGTGATCAACGGCCTGGACGGACTGCGCGACGCCGCCAGCTTCCGCTCCTGGGTCGTGGCCATAGCCATGAACCAGATACGCAGCCACTGCCGGGAGCCGCGCCCCGAGGCACCCGTCAGTGGCCTGCACGACGTGGTGGGCGAAGTCGCCGACCCCAAGGCCGACTTCGTCGACCTGACCATCGTCCGGCTGGGACTGCAGGGGCAGCGCAGGGAGGCCGCCGAGGCCACGCGCTGGCTGGACGAGGGCGAACAGGACGTGCTGTCGCTGTGGTGGCTGGAGGCGGCGGGCGAGCTCACCCGCGCCGAGGTCGCCGCCGCACTGGAGCTGACCCCGCAGCACGCGGCCGTGCGCATCCAGCGCACCAAGGCCCAGCTCGACATCGCACGGGGCGTGGTCCAGGCCCTCGCGGCGCAGCCGCGCTGCGCGCAGCTGTCGGAGGTCGTCGCGCACTGGGACGGCATCCCCTCCGCCCTGTGGCGCAAGCGCATCGCCCGGCACGTGCGCGGCTGCGGCCGCTGCACCGGCGCCCTGTCGGCGCTCGTGCCCGCCGAGGGGCTGCTGGCCGGTCTCGGCCTGGTGCCGGTGGGCGGTGCGCTGCTCGGCTGGTGGGGCAGGGGCACGACGGTGCACGCGGCTTCGGCGGGCTCGGCGGGCTCGGTGGCCCCGGTGGGTCACACCACCGCCTTCCCCGCCCCGGCCGGGGCCGGAGCGGCCCCGGCCCCGGCCCGGGCCCGCGGGCACCGGGCGGCCGGCCGTCGGGGCGGCGGCGGGCACCGCGCGGGCGGTGGACGCGGCGGGCGGCGCGTCGCCGTCGGGGCGGGCGTGCTGGCGCTCCTCGCGGGCGGCGTGCTGGGCGGCACCTACTTCTTCCAGGACTCCCCGGACGGCGCCGACCGCACCCAGGCCGTCGACGCCCCGGGCAGCCTCAAGCAGCTGAGCGCGCAGGAGCCGTCGCCGCTGCGTTCGGGCCCCTCGCAGTCGGCCTCGCCGAGCGCCTCGGCCTCCGCGTCCGCCTCGGCCTCCGCCTCGCCGAGCGGTTCGGCGTCGCCGTCCGCGTCGAAGCCGGCGAGCGAGTCCCCGGCCGCGAAGTCCGACTCGGCGCCGGCGCCCTCCCGCAAGCCCGCGACCCGGGCGCCCGCGCCCAACCCGGGCGGCGGCTCGGCGGCCCAGCAGGTGGTGGCGCTGGTCAATGCCGAGCGCGCCAAGGTGGGGTGCTCGCCGGTGACCTCCAACAGCCTTCTGGACGCCGCGGCCCAGGGCCACTCCGACGACATGGCGGCCCGCAACTTCTTCAACCACACCAACCCGGACGGCAAGGGCCCGGGCGACCGCATCACGGCGGCCGGCTACCAGTGGAGCACCTACGGCGAGAACATCGCCTACGGGCAGGCGGACGCGGCGGCGGTCATGGACTCGTGGATGCACAGCGACGGCCACCGCAAGAACATCCTCAACTGCTCCTTCAAGGAGATCGGCATCGGCATCAACCGCGCCCCGGGCGGCCCGCGCTGGACCCAGGTCTTCGGGGCGCGCTGAGTCGTCCACCGCCTGGTTCACTCCCCCGTTCACCCGCCCGGGCGGCGAGGTTTTCCACAGCGGAAACTCTTCGGTTGCCATGATGGAAAGTGCATGCTTCACTTTCCATCATGGCAACCGACGCTGATGTGTTCCCGCGTTCCGGCCGGCCCTCGGCCGAGAGCGCCGCGCAGGCCCTCGCCCTGGCCGAGCAGGCCCAGGAGGCGGTCTGCTCGATCAGGCCCGCCCGCTGGTACGAGTGGACGATGTCCTCGCTCGTGGCCGCGGTCTTCTTCTCCAACCTGCTGCCCGATCCGTTCGACCTCATCGCCTTCATCGCGGTGTACGCGGCGATCGTGACGGTCATCTGGCTGCAGTTCCGCAGCAGCGGGGTCCGGCAGCGGGCCACCCCCGCCCTCAAGCGCGGCGCGGCCGTGTGCGCCGTCCTGGCCATGGCGAGCTACGCCGGTGCGCTGCTCCTGGAAGACTGGGCGGGCACGTCGTGGATATGGGCGCCGGCGGGGCTGCTGGTCGGAGGGGTCGTCCACGTCCTCGACCGGACCTCGCGCACGAAGGGCATACCCGCACAGTGACCGCTGCCGACGACGGCTTCAACGAGACGATCCACGCGCCCAACCGGCTGCGGATCTGCGCGGTGCTCGACGCCGTCGAGGAGATCGAGTTCTCGACCGTGCGCGAGACGCTGGGCGTGAGCCCGTCCGTGCTGAGCAAGCACGTCACCGTCCTCACCGACGCCGGGTACGTCGAGCAGCGGCGCGCCGTCCGTGACACCCGGCAGCGGGTGTGGCTGAAGTTCACCAAGGCCGGCCGCGCCGCCTACCACGCCCACCTGGCGGCGCTGCGCGCCATCGTCAACGCGGATCTGGGGCAGCCGGGCGACGGCTGAGCCGGGCGGTCCGCGCACCTTCGAGTGAAGGCCGCACCCGCCCCGGCCGCCCGCCCGCGCCGGAGGGAAACATCACGCCGGGCACCGCCCACGCTGACCGAAGGGGGGTCGTTCGAGACGGAGCAGTCCATGGCAAGCTGCGACACCTGCGGCAACGACTACTGGTTGGCCTTCGAGATCAAGACCGTCACCGGGCAGACGTACACCTTCGACAGTTTCGAGTGTGCGATCACCCGGCTGGCCCCGACCTGCGAGCACTGCAACGCCCGCATCATCGGCCACGGGGTCGAGGTCTCCGGCCGCTTCTTCTGCTGCGCCCACTGCGCCCGCGAGGGCGACTCCGGCCTCGGGGCCGAGATCCGCGACACCGTCGGCGCCCACCCGGGCTGACGCGCCGCCGGCCTCCTCACCCCAGGCCCCGGCCCAGGGCCACCCCGGCGTACGCGGCGCCCACTCCGCACACCACGCTCGCGGCGACGTTGAGCACGGCGTACGCGCGGGCACCGTCCTGGGCCAGGCGCAGGGTCTCGTAGGAGAACGTCGAGTACGTCGTCAGGGCACCGCACAGGCCGGTGCCCAGCAGCAGGCGCCACCGCTCGTCGGGCAGCGCGCCCGTCAGCACGCCCAGGATCAGGCAGCCCACCACGTTCACCGTGAACGTGCCCCAAGGGAAGACGGAATCGTGGCGCGACTGCACGAAGCGGTCCGTCAGATAGCGCAGCGGAGCGCCGGCCATGGCGCCGGCGACGACGAGGAGCCAGTTCACCCGGACTGCCCACTCCCGCCGGTCGCGGCCTCGCCACAGGGGAGGACCTCGACCTCCTCCAGGGTGACCAGGCCGGCCACGGACAGCTCCGCGAGCACGGGCAGGAACGCCCGGACCCGCTCCGCGGTGTCCACCACGGTCACCGCCACCGGCAGGTTCTCGCTCAGTGACAGCAGACGGGAGGTGTGGATGCGGGAGGAGGCGCCGAAGCCCTCGATGCCACGGAAGGCGCTCGCACCGGCCAGCCCCGCCGCATGGGCGCGGTGGACGATCTCGGAGTACAGCGGCCGGTGGCCGTGGGTGTCGGACTCGCCGATCACCACGGTCAGGCGCAGTGCAGGGCCCTGCAGGGTCATCGGCGCTCCCGGTGCGGGCCGCGCCGGAGATACGCGCGGGTGGCCGTTGCGGCCGCCCACACCGCTGCGAGCGCGATGAGCAGCGTCGCCGCCAGGTAGGCCAGGGCGCTGCCGGTGCGGCCGTCGGAGGCCAGGTGCCGGATGTCCACCGCGTAGGCGGAGAAGGTGGTGAAGCCGCCCAGCACGCCCGTGCCCAGGAAGGGCCGGGTCAGCCGGTGCGGTGCACCGCGCTCGGTCAGGCTCACCAGCAGGACGCCGATCAGCGCACAGCCCACCGCGTTGATCAGCAGCGTGGTCCAGGGGAAGGCGCCCGGCGCGGTCGGCCACAGCAGCCCCGCGCCGTAGCGGGCCGCGGCGCCCAGGCCGCCGCCCGCCGAGACGGCACACACCACCGCGCCCTGGCCGCCGGGGCGGTCACGGCGTGCGGCGACGCCGCTCGTCCCGGCCGCCGTGCGAGGCGGCGCCGCTCCCGTCGTGCCCATGCGGCCAGGCTAGCCCAGGGGTTGCGGGGCGCTGCCGCCCGCCACCGCCGCCAGGCATGCCTCCGCCCGGTCGGCGTCCATCAGCCACTCCTGGAAGTCCGCGGGGTCGGCGAAGCCGTTGACGTAGCGGTGGGCGAGTGCGGGGTGCGTGGCCGCGGCCGCGATGATCTGCTGCACGTGGGGCGGCAGCGGGGCGTCCAGGAGCATGTTGGTGAAGGCGGTGGTGTGCCGGGCGTGCTCCCACCAGGCCGCGAACGTCTCGTGCATCCACGCGCGGTCGAAGGGCCGCTCGCCCCGCTCCAGGACCGACTGCAGGTAGCGGTCCGCGCAGCGCGCCGCGTTGTTGGAGCCCTGGCCCGTCAGCGGGTCGTTGAGAACGACCGCGTCCGCCATGCCCAGCACATGGCTGCCCGGCGCCACCTCCGCGACCGGGTGCCGCACCACGGGCGTCAGGCTGCCGGCGAGCAGGGCCCCGGCGTCCGTGGGCTCGGCCCCCGCGCACAGCTCGTACTCCCACGGCGCGTACGCGCGCAGCAGGTGCAAGGAGCGCTCCAGCGCCTCGCCCGGCCCCGAAACGTTCCCCCAGCAGTCGAAGGGCCCGCCCGGGTTGCCCTCCCACAGCAGGATCCGGCAGGGCCCGGACCCGGTCAGCGCCGGCAGGACGAAGAACTCGCCCGCGCCCGGGAAGGCGTACATGCGCAGGAACGACGGCGGCAGCCCGGCGTCGGGCCGCACCCCGTGCAGATACAGGCAGGCCAGAACACGCTGGGGCTGCGCATGGGGACTGTGCCGCTCGTCCCGGCCGAACACCTCGCCGAGCGGGCCGTGGCCCGTCGCCAGCACCGTCAGCTCGTGCGCGGCGGCGAGAGCGGCCAGGTCCTCCACGGCCACCTGCCGGTACTCCACCCGGCCGCCGCGCTCGGCGAACAGCTCCAGCCAGCGCGCCGTCTTCACCCGCTGGTCGACGGACTGGGCAGGGCTCTCCAGCCGGGCGGTGACCGACCGGCCGGGGGAGCGGGTGCCGGGCGGGTCGGTGGGGTTGAGCTGGATGCCCTCGATGGGCGGGGCCTGCCCGTCCCACAGGTTCAGGCCGAGCCGCCGCTCCAGGGCGAGCGCCGGCCCGTACATCAGCTGGGTGGAGAGCACCCGTCCACCGCGGATCTGTTCGGGCGTCCGGGCCGCGACCACGGTCACCTCGTACCCGCCGGCCGCCTGCAGCCCCAGCGCCAGCTGGAGCCCCGCCTGGCCCGCGCCGACGATCGCGATCCTGCGCATGGTTGCCTCCGAAAGCAGGTCCTTCCTTGGCCCGCCCCCGATGTAACCGCCCCCGGCGCGCGCTGTACAGAAGGCACGCGGACGCCCCGACGGGTCTTCGGCACGGGCCACCACGGCGCCCCGTAGGGGCGCGGGGCGGTGTCGGATCTGCGGCTGCCGCCGCGTGGGCGCGATCGGCCACCGCGCGCCCGCAGGCAGGGTGCCGTGCTGCGCCCGGGCCTGGCGGTGGTGCGCCGACTGCGGGCTGTCGGTGGCCGATCGCGCAGTTCCCCGCGCCCCTGACGGGGCGCGTGGTGCCCCGCGACGAAGATCAGGCCCTAGGCCGCCGGCACCGCGATTGCCGTCAGTACCAGTCCGTCGCGCACCAGCCAGCGTCCCTCGAAGCCGGCCAGCCGGCCGCCCGTCGCCGCCCGCAGCGGCTCCGGCTTGAGCACCCGGGCCGTGAACGTGCCGGCGTCGGCGTCCACCTCGATGACGGCGTCCTGGAAGTCCAGCCACTGCCGGGTGAGCGGGAACCACGCCTTGTAGACGCTCTCCTTGGCGCTGAAGACCAGCCGGTCCCAGTGCACGGAGGGCCGCTGCGTCTCCAGCCGGGCCAGCCACCCGTGCTCCTCCGGGCGCGTCACCAGGTCCCGTACGCCGCCCTGCGGCAGCGGCAGGTTGGGCTCGGCGTCCACGCCGATCGTCAGGACGTCGCCGGCCAGCGCCACGGCCGCGCCCCGGTAGCCCGCGCAGTGCGTCATGCTGCCGATGACCCCCTGCGGCCACTGCGGCGCGCCGCGCTGCCCGGGGATGATCGCCGCCGGTGCCACGCCCAGGCGGCCCAGGGCGGTGCGGGCGCAGGCCCGCACCGTGGAGAACTCCCGGCGCCGCTTGTCCACGGCGCGGGCGATCAGGGCCTCCTCCTCGGGGAAGAGGGCAGGGGTCTCGGCGGGGTCCTCGAACGCCTCGGCCGTCTGGATCGGTGAGGGCAGCAGCGTGCCAATCATGTGCGCCGGTCATTCCTTTGGTCGAAGCGGCCGGAGTGCATGTACGAAAGGCACCCTGCCAGGTGGGAAGCCAATGGGAAACCCACTCATTCTGTTGATCGGCCCACATCGGGATCACCCGGACGCTTCATGGACGAAACCTTTGTTGTCGCCGCACGTTGATCCGGGCTCCCGGCCCTCACGGGCCGGGTGCCCGTCCCGTACGACCAAGCAAAGGTGTCTCCCCATGTCACGAATCGCCAGGGCAGCAGTTGTCACCGCCGCCGTCGGCGCCACGCTCGCCGGTGTCTCCGGCGGAGCTGTCGCCGACTCCGGAGCGAAGGGTGCCGCCGTCGGCTCCCCGGGTGTCATCTCGGGCAACGTCATCCAGGTCCCGATCCACATCCCGATCAACATCTGCGGCAACTCGATCGACATCGTCGGCCTGCTGAACGCGGCGTCGGGCAACGTCTGCATCGCCGGCTGACGCACGCCCGGCGACGCCGGTCCTGCGGTCGCGGGGCGCTCCCCGGCCCGCGACCGCACACCGAGTGCGCATGGCGTCCCCGGTCCTCGGACCGGTGGGCGTCATGCGCACTCGCCTCCCCGGGGGGAACGCGCGGGCGACAAGAGATGATGCTCTGTCAGGCGCACGCGGGCGCACGTAGGATCGCTTCCCTGAACCGATGGCGGGGCGGGCGGGGAGCATGGGCGGGGACGGCAACACCATCGAGGGCGGCACCTACCACGGCACGGTGATCCAGGCCGGCACCGTCCACTACGGGCGTCCCGAGCGGCGCCCGCCGCGGCTGCTGGCTCCCCCGCCCGACGTCTACGTCGACCGCACCGCGGTCTTCGCCGAGCTCAAGCGCGCCCTCGACGAACGCGGCGAGGCCACCGCGCCCCTGGTCGTCGTCCTGACGGGCCTGCCCGGGATGGGCAAGACGGCCACCGCGCTGCGCTGGCTGCACCGGCTCGGCCCCGCCTTCCCCGGCGGCCACCTCCAGGACGACCTCGCCCCCACGGGCCCGCTCGGCCCCCGCGACCCCCTCGCCGTCCTCGAACGCTTCGTGACCGAGCTGTCCGGTCCGCACGGCGACCGCCCGGCCGACCTCGCGGGCCTCGCCGCCCGCTACCGCTCGCTGACCGCGGACGCCCCCGCCCTCGTCCTCCTCGACAACGCCGTCAACCCCGGCCAGGTGCGCCCGCTGCTGCCGGGCCACCCCGCCAGCGTGGTCGTCGTCACCAGCCGCTTCGCCCTCACCGGCCTGCGCGCCAGCCACCCGCGCACGCTCACCGTCCGCCTGGACGCCCTGGACGACGCCTCCGGCGCCGAGCTCCTGCACGCGGTGGCGGGCGGCGGCGCCCTGGACCGGCCCGCGCTCACCGGCGTTCTGGACGCCTGCGCGGGACTGCCGCTGGCCGTACGGATCGCGGGCGCCCGGGTGGGTGAACTGCTGGAGAACGGGGAGGATCTCCACGCACTCGCCCGCGAACTCGACGACCGCCGTACGCGGCTGGAGGCGCTCGCCGTGCCCGACGACCTCTCCGTGGCCCAGGTCTTCGACGCCGTGTACGCCGCCCTGCCGCCGGGCCCGGCACGGCTCTACCGCGCTCTGGGCCTGCACCCGACGCCGGAGTTCTCCCGCGACCTCGTGCGCCGCATCGCCGCCGCGGACGACGACGTACGCACCCTCCAGCGCGAACGCCTGCTGGAAGGCGGCGCGGAGGGGCGGCTGCGGATGCACGCCCTGGTGCACGACCACGCCCGCACGCAGGCCCCGCACCCGGACGGCCCTGTGGACGTCTATGTCGATTGGTACCTGCGGCGGGCAGCCGCAGTCGAATGGCGGACCTCCGAACGCTGGCGGCACGGCCCGCTGTTCGCCCGCCCGGAGGAGCTCGCCGACGTCTTCGGCAATGCACAGGAGGCGCTGGACGCCTTCGAGGCCGACCGCGCCAACGTCGTGGCCGTCGTCGAACTGGCCTACGAGACGGGGCGGTACGCACAGGTGTGGCAGCTGTGCGAGGCCCTGCGCGGCTTCTTCTTCCGGCGCAAGTACCACACGGACTGGACGGCGGTGTGCGCCCGGGGGCTCGCCGCCGCCCGCCACGGCGACGACCGCCTGGCAGTGGCCCGCATGCACCTGGAACTGGCCTTCGCCCACGCCGACCGCGACGCCGACGGGGACACGGCGATCGCCCGCGAGCACTACGGGCACGCCCTGCACGAGGCGACGGCCACCGGTCACGCCCGGACCGTCTCCTCCGCCCTGGAGGGCCTGGGCCTGCTCGACCTGCGCGCAGGCGACCCGGCGGCCGCCGCCGGCCGCTTCGAGCGGGCGGTGGCGGCACTGGAAGGCGTGGACCACCCGCGCGGCAGGGCACTGCTGACCTTCCACCTCGGCCGGGCCCGCAGCGCCGAGCACCGGCACGAGGAGGCGGCCCGCCTGCTGCTGCGGGCGCGCACCCTCTTCGCGGCGCTGCCCGACCCGTTCAACGAGGCCAAGGCCCTGTGGCAGTACGCCCGCGCCCGGCTGCACGCCGACCGCGCGGACGAAGCCCGCAAGCCGCTGGACAAGGCCGCCGAGCTGATCGCCTCGTGCGGCGCGCCCAAGGAAGAGGCCGACATCCTGCTGCTGCGCGGCGACGTCCTGGCACAAGAGGGCGACCGCGAGGCCGCCGAGACCGACTGGCAGCGGGCGGCACACCTGTACGGGACGCTGGGCAACCCCCTGGCTGCGACTGCACGGGAGCGGCTCGGCGCCGACTAGGCCGTGTCCGGCGGATCTCCGTCGCGGGGCACCACGGCGCCCCATAAGGGGCGCGGGGCGGTGTCGATCTGCGGCTGCCGCCGCGTGGGCGCGACAAGCCACGATGCGCCCGCAGATGTGCCCGGGCCCCAGGGTGGCACGTCGACTGCGGGCCGTCGGTGGCCGATCGCGCAGTTCCCCGCGCCCCTTACGGGGCGCCACGAGGCGCCGGACATGCCCTACTGCTGTCGCACGGTCAGGTGGGCGGGGGGAATGCCGTCGGCGACGTCCACCGGAAGGGTGGCCGGCGAGGGGTTTGAAGCGTTGGCGGCGACAAACAGGGCCGAGGCTGCCACTGCCGCCGTATAGACGGCACTGTGCGGCGCCTCCCACACCGCCGTCGTCCGCTGTCCACCCCGCGCGTAGGCCGTGCAGCCCGTCTCTCCTTCGGTGAAGGCCACCAGGGAGCAGCCCGGGTACTGCCGCAGGAGCCGGGCCGCTGCCGTGCGGCGGGTCTCGCCGGGCGCCGGCGGCCGCGCCAGCAGGACGTCCGCGCTGTGCGCCCACCGGGCGTCCGGTTCGCCCTCGGTGGCGACCACGTGCGGGTCGGTGAGGTGCGCGGCCCCGGCGCCCTGCAGATCGGCCGGGTACCGGCGCAGCGAGAGGGCCCCGCCGCCGGCGGCCGGGGCGCGGTGGTCGACAAGTACTGGTGGTGTGCCCGGGCCGCGCCGCTCGGTGGGCAGGGGCAGCGGAAGGGGCACGGGTCGCGGGACGGCCGGGTCGGCGGGCTCGTCGAGCCCGAGCCGGGCGTAGTACAGGCGGCGTAGCAGCGCTGCCGCGCGCATCGGGCGGGAGGTGACCATCTCGCCGATCCGGGCGAGCCGTTCGTCGCCGGTGCGGGCGGCGACCGCGCGGCGCAGCTGCCGCTCGAGCGGTTCGCGGGCGTCCACCCGCGGCAGCGCCGCTCCCAGGAGCTCCATGGGCGAGCCGGCGGCGACCACGTCGTGGCCGAAGGCGCCGAGCAGCCCGGGTATGCCGAGTGCCGCCGCGTACAGGGTCAGCGAGCCGTGGTCGCCGACGAAGGCGTCCGCGGCCGGCAGGGCGGCCTTCCACACGTCGCTCTCCGGTGCGGGCAGCAGCAGCCCGGCCCGCAGGCAGGGTGCCAGCCAGGCGCGTACCTGCCAGCCGCCGTGCCCGTACCAGACGTTGGGGTGGACGGCGGCCAGCACGCGGTACTCGTCCTGCGGCAGTTCGGCCAGTGCGCGGCGTACGAGGCCGAAGTCCGCGCCGAGGAGGGAGTGCCGGCCCCAGGTGGAGGTCAGGACGAGCAGCTTCTGCCCGGGCAGCAGCCCGAGGGCGGCGCGGTACTCCTCGCGGAAGGGCAGGCCGGCGCGCAGGGTGTCCATGCAGGGGTCGCCGGCGACGACGGAGGCGGGCACGGCCTGCGGGCAGCCGCGGCGCAGGCGTTCACGCTGTTCGTCGTGGGAGAGGACGACGGCGGAGGGGATCAGCTCGCCGTCGTGGGTGAGCCACTCGGCGTCCAGGCCGAAGGCTTCCGGTGTCCGGTGTCCGGTGTCCGGTGTCCGGTGTCCGGTGTCCGGTGTCCGGTGTCCGGTGTCCGGTGCAAGTATTTATTGTATCCGGCGCCGTGCGGCGCGCCGATCAACGGGGCGTCTATCGCGTGCAGTTCGCCGCCCCGGCTGCTGCTCAACGCCAGATCGAACTTGTGCCGCTTCGCCTCCTCCCAGGGGACGTACGGCAGTTGCCGGGCCTCGACGAACTCCCGTATGCCCGCGTCGAACGCCGACGACCCGGTGCAGGTGAAGAGCACCTGCACCCGGCTGTCGCCCTCGAAGGGCGCCAGGAGGTCCAGCAGCCGCGTGGCGGAGGTGACGTTGTGGATGACCGCCAGCACCGTCCGCCGGGGCGGGGCGGTGGCCCATCGGGCGGCGTCGTCCCGCAGCAGGACGTGCGACGGCGACGCCTGTGCGTCCGGCATGACCCCTCCCGTGTCTCCCCTGTCGTGCTGTTCCGTCCCGGCTGCGTGCCCGTCCGGGCGACGATACCTGCTGCCCTGACGGCGACTTCGGGGAGCAGTAGGATCATCACTTTGCGTATATATGCAAGTTCTGGGGGAGGATGCAGGCAAGGGGGGCGGGCGATGGTGGCTGGGGGATCGGCATCGGTCAGGGCCCAGGAGGCCCGGCGGCACGAGCGCGAGCTGCGCGAGCAGCTGCTCGCGGCACAGCGCGAGGCGCGGCGATGGGAGGCGGCCAGCGAGGGCGAGCGCAAGGTCGCGGCCCAGCTGCTGATGCTCACCGGCCGCGGCTGGCGGCTGCTGGTGGACCGGCGCTGGCCGGGGACGCGCTCGGCCAACGTGGACATGCTGCTGGTGGGGCCGGGTGGCGTCTTCGTCATCGACGTCAAGAACTGGCAGGCACCGCCCGGGGCCGCCGAGGGGCATCTGACCGCCGGCCGGCAGCGGCGCGACGGCGAGATCGGCAAGCTGCTGGCCGTCACGCGGCTGGCCGAGGCGGCCGTGGCGGCGCTGGGCATGTCGCCGGTGGCCGTCCGGCCGGTCATGGTCTTCGCCGGCCGTTCCTTCACCGGCGAGCTGGGCCGGGTGCGGCTGCTGGGCGAGCGGGAGGTGGGCCCGGCCCTGCTGGCCGAGCGCGCGCGGCTGACGCCGCCGGGCGTACGGGCGGTCGCCGATCACCTGGCGCAGGTCTTTCCGGCGTACGAGAGCTCGGCGCTGCCGGAGGAGCACCCCGGCGCGCAGGGGGCTGCGTCGGGCGCCCCCGCCGAGACCCTGTTCGACCTCGACGGCCTGTGCGAGGCGGCCGTGGCGGCCGCCCGCGGCGGCCCGATCGAGCAGTGGATGACCTTCCTGCACCCCGCCCAGCTCGCCCTGGTGCGGCGCAACTGGTCCGGCCCGGCCCGGGTGAGCGGCCCCGCCGGCACCGGCAAGACCGTCGTCGCCCTGCACCGCGCCGCGCACCTCGCGCAGCGCACGACGGGCCGGATCCTGTACGTGACCTTCGCCAGCAACCTGCCGCGCGTGCAGCGCACGTTCCTGCGCACGATGTCGCCGGCCGTCGCCGACCGGGTGGAGTTCCGCAGCCTGCACGCGTGGGCCCAGCGCTTCCTCGACGAGCGCGGCATCCCGCACAACCTGCACGGCGGCAAGGCCGAGGACGCCTTCAGCCGTGCCTGGCTGCACCTGGGCCGGCGCAGCGTCCTGGCCTCCCTCGACCCCTCGCCCGGCTACTGGCACGAGGAGATCGACCGCGTCATAAAGGGCCGCGGCATCACCCGCTTCGAGGAGTACGCGACGTTGCGCCGGCACCGCCGCCGCACCAACCTGCGCCGCCCGCACCGCGAGGCGGTCTGGGCGCTGTACGAGGAGTACGAGCGGGTGCGCATCCGGCGCGGCGTGCACGACTTCAACGACATCCTCGCGCTCGCCCTGGCCGAGGCCCGCGCCCGCCCGGGCCGTTCCCCGTACGCCGCCGTCATCGCCGACGAGGTCCAGGACTTGACCCTGGTCGGCGTGCGCCTGCTGCACGCCCTGGTCGGCGACGCGCCCAACGGGCTGCTCCTGGTCGGCGACGGCCAGCAGGCCGTCTACCCCGGCGGCTTCCGCCTGTCGGACGCCGGCATCGACGTGCGCGGCGACCGCGGCCAGATCCTGCGCACCAACTACCGCAACGCCAAGGAGATCCTCGGCGCCGCGCTGGCCGTCGTCGCCGACGACGCCTTCGACGACATCGACGGCACCCGTACCGCCGGCCTGCGCGAGGTGGATCTCACCTACCACGGCGGCCAGGTCCTGCGATCCGTCTGCCGCACCCCGGCCGAGCACGACCGGGCCCTGCTGGCGGCCCTGCGCGAGCGGGGCGAGCGTACCTGGCCGGACTCGGCCGTCCTGTGCCGCTCCCGCCGCGAGACCGCCCACTACCAGCACCTGCTGGACCGCGCGGGCATCCCCCAGTGCTCCCTGGACCGCTACGACGGCCGCCCGGTCGCCGCCGTGAAGGTCGGCAGCTACCGCCGAGCCAAGGGGCTCGAGTTCGCACACGTCTACCTCCCCGACCACGCCCCGCCCCCCGGCCCCGGCCCGGCGGACGAGGACATCGCCGGCGAGCGGGCCGAGCTGGAGCGCACCCAGCTCTTCGTGGCCATGACCCGGGCCCGCGACACCCTCTGGCTGGGCGCGGTGCGCCGCACTCCCTGACCACGGCGGCGCTCCTCGGGGAGTCCTTGGGCCGTGCGTCTCAGGAGGCGGCGGCCCGCTGCTTCGCGGCCCGCCAGGAGGACAGCGCCAGCAGGGCGCCGGCGAAGAACGCGGCGGAGGCGATGACGGCCGCGATGTGCAGACCGGGGACGAGGTCGCCGGAGGCCGCGGTGAGGGTGCTGAAGAGGGCCACGCCCACGGCGTTGCCGATCTGGCGCGCCACGTTGAAGACCGCCGACGCCACGCCGGCGCTCTCGTCCGGGGCGGCCTGCACGATGGCGGCCGTTGCGGCCGGCACGGTGGTCGGGGTGGCCAGACCGGTGGCGATCAGGGCGAACAGCAGCATCCAGTAGGGGGTGTCGGGGCCCGCGAGCAGCCAGCCGAGGAAGCCGACGGAACCGAGCAGCAGCGCGGCGGTCATGGGGACGTACGGCCCGTACCGCGCGGTGAGGCGACCGGAGAGGGGGGCGGCGACGACGGCCATGCACACGGTCGGCAGGAGGGCGATACCGGCGCCGAGGGCGTCGTACCCGCGTTCGTTCTGCAGGTACAGCGTGGAGAGGTAGAGCATGCCGTAGTAGCCGAGGTTCAGCAGCACACCGACGGCTGCGGAGGAGGAGAAGCCGGGGGAGCGGAAGAGCGAGGGCGGCAGCAGGGGCGCCCTGCCGTCCTCGGCGCGGGTTTCCAGGCGGCGCTCGACCAGCAGGAACAGGCCCAGCGCGAGCACGCTGACGGCCAGCGCGCCCAGCACGACCGGGGAGGACCAGCCCTTGGTGCCCGCCTCGTTGAGCATGGTGGCCAGCGCGGTCAGGCCGACGATGCCGAGGACCTGGCCGAGCGGGTCCAGACCCCGCCCGCCGGTGCGCGCCTTCGGGGACGGCACGTGCTTGAGGGTCAGCCACATGCCGAGGAAGGCGATCGGCACGTTGATCCAGAAGGCGGTGCGCCAGTTCAGACCGCCCACGAGCAGGCCGCCGACCAGCGGCCCGGCGGCGAAGGCGACACCCGCGACACCGCCCCACACGCCGATGACCTTGGCGCGTGCGGCCCGCTCCGGGTACGCCGCGGCCAGCAGCGCCAAAGAGGTGGGCACCAGCAGCGCGCCGCCGGCACCCTGCAGCAGCCGGGAGGCGATCAGCGTGGCGGCGTTCGTGGCCACGCCGCACCCGATGGAGGCGACGGTGAAGACGCCGAGGCCGGTGAGGAACACCTTGCGGTGGCCCAGTCGGTCGCCGAGCCCGCCGCCGAGGAGCAGCAGGCCGGCGAAGACGGTGCTGTAGCCGTCCACGACCCACGCCATGGCGGAGGTGCTGGCCCCGACGGAGTCCCGGATCGTGGGAACGGCGACGGTGACGACGGTGACGTCCAGCATCACCAGGAAGTAGCCGAGGCTGAGCGCGATGAGAGGGGGCCAGGACAGCCGCCCCTCCGCGGCCGGCGCGCTCTGCGCGACGGAGACCGGGTCTGTCGTAGTACTCATGGCGACGATACTCGGGCCGGAATACTTCGCTTCCTGTCAAAGTGTGGATGTAGGGTCGTGGTCGTGAAGGAAGCGATGCGCGAACCGGATCTGGCCCGGGCCGCCCGGCTGCTCGCCAGTGCCTCCCGGGCCCGGATGCTCAAGGCCCTGTGCGACGGCCGCCCGCTGGCGGCGAGCGTGCTGGCGGCCGAGGCGGGCGTCAGCGTGGCCACCGCGAGCGTCCACCTCGGGCAGCTCGTCGAGGCGGGGTTCGTCCTGGTGGAGAACGCGGGTCGGCACCGTTACTACCGTCTGGCGAGCCCGGAGGTGGCCGTCGCCCTGGAGGCACTCGCCGTCATCGCCCCGGCCGACGCAACTCCCGTCGTCTCCCTGCGCGTCAGCAGCCGGGAGAACGCCCTGCGCCGCTCGCGCACGTGCTACGACCATCTGGCCGGCTCGCTGGGCGTGGCCCTCATGGGCGCCTTCCTCGACCAGGGGCTGCTGACCGGTCGCACGACGCGTACCACCCCGCGCTCCGCTGCGGACCGGCCCGCGTCCTACGGCAAGGACGTCGAGTACCGGCTGACCCCGGACGGCGTGGAGCGCTTCCGGGCCTTCGGAGTGGATGTCGACGGACTGTCCGGCACCCGCCGCCCGGCGGTGCGGTACTGCGTCGACTGGAGCGAGCAGCGCCACCACCTCGCCGGCGCCCTCGGCGCCGAGGTGACCGCGCGGTTCTTCACGCTGGGCTGGCTGCGCTACGGCGTCTCGCCGCGGGTGGTCCACCTCACCGATGAGGGACGCCGCGGACTGGCCGATTCCTTCTCGGTCCTCCTCACCGACTGACCCGCCCGCCGGGTACGCCAAGGGGGCCCCGTCGCCAGGCGACGGGGCCCCCTTGGCGGGAAGCCGGAGGACGCGGGTGTCAGGCGCTCTCGCGGGAGACGGTGGGGCCCTGGCGCACGCCGAGGGCGGTGACACCGGTCTCGGTGCGCACACGGTGGACGCTGCCCGGCTCCTCGATGATCAGGTCACCGGCGCGGTAGCGCTCGCCGTTGTCGTTGATCAGCTCGCCCTCCAGCACGAACATCAGCTCGTGACCGAGGTGTTCGTGCAGGTCGCCATGGGCACCCGGGGCGAAGCGGACGAGGAAGGCGGTTGCGCTCTGCGGAGCGTCCGTGGCGTACAGCGGGAGGATGTCCACGCCGCCGGAACGGCCCGGTTCGCTCCAGGTGTTCCAGGCGAGCGCCGCCCGTCCGCCCTCGGTCAGCAGCGCGCGCAGCACGGTGACGGCACGCTCCTGAACGATGTGGCCCTTGGCGGTGTGTTCCGTGGTCGTCTCGGTCACGCCGGTTGTCCTTCCTTGGCTGTCACTGCGTGCGTGGGGCTCGCCAGGGCGCTGGCGGCCACGGAGTCGGCGTCGCGGGTCCACTCGTTCCAGGAACCGGGGCGCCCGCTGCCGGCGAGGGTGAACCAGCGGGTGTGTTCGGTCGGTACGCCCAGCACGCACACGCCGCCGTCCGCACGGCCGTCGGCGTCCAGCGGATGGAACGGACTGCGGGTGACGGCCACTCCGCCCGTGGGGAACGCCGTCTCGCCCGAGCCGTTGACGAACTCCGTCCACATGCCCCGGCGCAGCAGGTTCCGGGTCAGCGGCGACGGGTCCCGCGTCACGTCGGGGTTGGGGATACGGGCGTCGATGAGGACGTCGGCGGCGACGGCGGAGCCGGTCACGGCAGGGGAGGAGACCACGAACGCATCGGCCTCGGCGTCACCCGAGAACCGCGTTCGGGGGCCCACGACCCGCAGCAGGCCGGCCTCGATCAGCGCAAGGGCGTAGCGCACGCGCACCCGCGGCGGGCCGGCGGCCAGAAACGAGTGGCGCGGGGCGAAGTCGTCGAGGAAGTCGCGGTGCGACCGGGGCTCGAGCCCGCCGAAGTCGATCAGCTCGCGGATGACCCAGCGGGTGTCGCGCAGCACGTCCAGGGACGTCTTGAGGGGATCGCCGACGTTGCCGCGCTCGGCGTGCTCCAGGTCCACCCGCATCGCCTCGGCCAGCGCCTGCTCGAAGCCTTGTGCGTCCGGGAAGTCGCGCCCGCAGAACGGACGGCTGAGCCGGTCCAGGTCGGGCGCCGCGGCGGTGTCGGTGACGCCGTGCCGCGCCGCGACGGCCGCGACGTCGGGCACCCCGTGCCCGGCCAGGGCGATCACCTCGGCCCGGAACGCCTCCACCCGTTCGGGGGCCCCGTCGCGCAGGACGGCACTGAAATAGGCGAGGTGGACCTCCGCCTCCAGCCAGGGACGCACGTGGCGGGTGAACTCCAGCGGGCCTTCCGGGGCGTGCGCCCTGACCATGGCCGGGGTGAACAGCTCGGGCCGGTAACTGTAGGTGGCGGCCTTCTGGTTGCGCCCCCGGGCCGGCAGTGGGACACCGCTGCGCGAGCCGGCGAGCAGGAGCGGCTCCTCGCCGCTGGGCTCGTAGCGGACGCTGCCGTCGATGTCCTCGATGAACTTGCCGCCGCGACCGACGGTCAGTGCGTACATGATGTCGTAGAAGGACAGGCCGATGCCCAGGATGCCCACGGACGAACCGGCGGGTATCTCGTCCAGCGGCATGTCGGCGGCGGAGTCGCCGCGGATGTAGCGCAGGTGCGGGCGGGCGGCCGCGAACTCGGCCAGTTCCCGCTGGGTGCCGGTCAGCGCGGGGGTGGGATGCCCGGTGGCGAGCACGACCTTGTCGGCCTCCAGCCGGGCGCCGCTCGACAGCCGCACCTCGTAGCCGCCCGCGGTGGGCACCACGTCCTCGACGGTGGCGGTCACCTGGTGCAGGGCGGCCCACGGCGGCAGGCTCTTCTCCACGGTCTCCAGCACGTAGCGCATGTACTGCCCGTGCAGGGCGCGCGGCGCGTAGCCGTCCGGGCCGGGGCAGGCCGGGTCGACGGCCGCCCACCACTGGGCGAGCGAGGGGCCGGCACCGGGGCGCACGGGGCCGTCGTCGGGCGGACCGGAGAAGACGGTGACCTCGCCGCAGACGGTGTTCATCAGGAACCAGTCGGGCTGATCGCTGCGCCAGATCCTGCCGCAGCCCACCTCCACGGCGTCGACCAGGAAGACCTCCGTCGGCCGGGAGGGGCCGTCAGCGAGGCGAGCGGCGAGGCGTTCGAGCACCCCCATGCCCCGGGGGCCGCTGCCGACTATGACGATGCGGTGTGAATCCACCACCACGCTGGACCTCTCTCACGCGATTTCTCGATCGAATCGTGCGGCCGTACCCGGCCCGCGAAAATTCCCGCCGGTCATTGCGTTCCGGCTCTTTCGTGAATTTCCCGTCCGCTGTATCGGATTTTCTCCGGACGTCACGATAGGCGGGCCCGGCAGGCGGGATCAACGCCGTTTCGCTCATGCCACCATGAGCGTTATTCATAGCTGTGGCGGACCGCCGAACAGGGCGGTTACGATCGCACCGCTTCTCGAATCATCGGCTCAGTGACAGCGGAGACGTAGCGTGGGACGCCCCGGACTCTTGATCATGGACCTCATCAACGACGTGGTCCACCCCGACGGAACCTATGCGCGGGAGGGCTACGCCGAGCAGGTGGCCCGCCGCGGGGTGCTGGACAACGCCGCCCGGGCCGCGGACCTGGCGCGCGAGGCCGGCATCCCCGTCGTGCACGTGACGGTCGGGTTCTCCGCCGGCTACCCGGAATGGCCCGCCACCTCCCCGGTGTTCGCCCCCTGCCGCGACGAGGGACGGCTGCAGCTGGGTGCATGGGGCACCCGGCAGCACGAGAAGGTGCGCCCCCGGGAGGGCGAGGTGCTGGTGGCCAAGCACCGGCTCAGCCCCTTCCACGGCACCAGCCTCGACCTGCTGCTGCGTGCCCAGGGCATCGACACCGTGCTGCTCGCCGGCGTTTCCACCGACCTGGTGGTGATGTCCGCGGCCCGTGAGGCCCACGACCGCGACTACCGCGTCGAGGTGCTGGAGGACGCCACCGCCTCCCGTACCGACGAACTGCACGACGCCGCCGTCATGCTGCTGGCGCGCACTGCGACGGTCACCACCGTCGACCAGGCCTTCGGCCGCTGACCCGCAGGATCCGATCCCGAGGAGCGCCCATGGGCTCGACCCTGGCCGAGAAGGTATGGAACGAGCACGTCGTGCGCCGCACCGCGAGCGGCGAGGACCTGCTCTACGTCGACCTGCACCTGTTGCACGAGGTCAACACCCCGCAGGCGTTCGACGGCCTGCGGGCCGCCGGGCGCGGGGTGCGCCGCCCCGGCCTGACCCTGGGTACCGAGGACCACAACATCCCCACGGTCTCCGCGGACAAGCTCATCCAGGACCCGGTGGCCCGGCGGCAGTCGGAGCTGATGCGCAAGAACTGCGCCGACTTCGGCGTCCCGCTGTACCGCATCGGCGACCCCCGCCAGGGCATCGTCCACGTGATCAGCCCGGAGCTGGGCCTGACCCGCCCCGGCATGACCATCGTGTGCTGCGATTCGCACACCACGACGCAGGGGGCCTTCGGCGCCCTGGCCTTCGGCATCGGCACCAGTCAGGTGGAGCACGTGCTGGCCACCCAGACCCTGCCGATGCGCCGGCCCCGCGACATGGCCGTGACCATCGACGGCACGCTGCCCGCCGGGGTCGGCGCGAAGGACCTGGTGCTCGCGCTCATCGCGCGGATCGGCACCGCCGGGGGCCAGGGCCACATCGTGGAGTACCGCGGCACCGCCGTCGAGGCGCTGTCGATGGAAGCCCGGATGACCCTGTGCAACATGACCGTCGAGGCCGGCTCGCGCGCCGGCATGGTCGCCCCCGACGCCACGACCCTGCGCTACCTCGCCGAGCGCCCCGGCATGCCGCAGGGTGAGGCGTGGGAGGAGGCGGTGCGGTACTGGACGTCGCTGCGCAGCGACGCGGACGCCGTTTTCGACAAGGAGGTCGTCATCGACGGCTCCGCCCTGTCGCCGTACGTCTCCTGGGGCACCAACCCCGCCCAGAGCGTGCCGCTGGCCGCGGCCGTGCCCTCGCCCGACGACTTCTCCACCGAACGGGAGCGCGCGGCGGCGCGCCGGGCGCTGGAGTACATGGCGCTCACGCCCGGCACGCCCATGCGGGACGTGGGTGTGGACGTGGTCTTCGTCGGCTCGTGCACCAACGGCCGCATCGAGGACCTGCGGGCCGTGGCCGAGGTCCTCGACGGCCGCACGGTGGCCCGGGGCGTCGAGCTGATGATCGTCCCCGGGTCGGCCGGCGTGCGCCGGCAGGCCGTGGAGGAGGGGCTGGCCGACGTCTTCGCCCGCGCGGGCGCGGACTTCCGGGCGGCCGCCGGCTGCTCGATGTGCGCCGCGCTCAACGAGGACCGGCTGCTGCCCGGTCAGCGTGCCGCCTCCACCAACAACCGCAACTTCGAGGGCCGGCAGGGCGCCGGGTCGCGCACGCACATCGTCTCCCCGGCCGTAGCGGCCGCCACTGCCGTCGCCGGCCGGCTGGCCGCCCCGACCGATCTGTGAGGAGTGCTTTTCGTTGGAGAAGTTCACCGTCCACCGCGGCACGGCGGTGCCGCTGCGGCGCAGTGACGTCGACACCGACCAGATCATCCCGGTGCGTTTCGTCAACCACTCCGAGCGCACCGGGCACGCCGATTCCCTGTTCGCCGACTGGCGCAGGGACCCGGAGTTCGTCCTGAACCGGCCGGCCCACCAGGGGGCCAGTGTGCTGATCGCGGGCACGGATTTCGGTACGGGCTCATCGCGGGAGTACGCGGTCTGGGCGCTGCTGAACTACGGCTTCCGGGCGGTGGTCGCACCGCGCTTCGGCGACATCTTCCACGGCAACGCGCTGATGAACGGCCTGCTGCCGGTCACCGTCGCGGAGGAGGTCGTCGAGCAGTTGTGGGAGCTGGTCACCGACGACCCCACCCGCGAGATCGTCGTCGACCTGGAGAGTCGCACCCTGAGCTGCGGGCCCGTCTGTGTCTCCTTCCCGGTGGAGGAGGGGGCACGACAGCGGTTGCTGAACGGGCTCGACCTCATCGGCGACACCCTGCAGTACGAGGAGGAGATCGCCGCCTACGAGCGCACGCGCAGGCCCGCGCTGTCGGTCACCACGACGTCCTGACGGGCCGTCGCCGGCCGGGCCGCGCCGCCCGCCCAGCGCGCGGCCACCCGGCGGGCGGCGGCCACGAACGAGGTCGCCCGGCCGTCCCCGGCCCGGGCCCCGACCACGACGGACAGCCGGCGGGAGACGGCCGGGGCCAGCGGCAGCTTGCGCAGATTGGGCAGCGCGTCGGGCAGCACCAGCTCGGACAGCACGGCCGCGCCCAGACCCTCGCCGACCATGGCCAGCACGGTGGTGAGGTCCTGGATGTGGTGCGGCACGGTGAACTCCATGCCGGCCTCGCGGAAGACGTGCCGGGCCGCCTCCGGGTCCCAGGACGGGATGATCAGCGGCACCCGGGCGAGCTGCTCGCAGCCGACGGCACCGGCACCGGCCAGCGGATGGTCCTCGGCCACCACGGCGCACATCGCCTCACGGACCAAGGGAGCCGCCGTCAACTCGGGCGGGGCGCTGTGGACGATGCCGACGTCCACGCCGCCCTCGCGCAGCCAGCGGGTGATCTGCCGGTCGCTGCCCTCCCGGACGGCGACCTGCAGGCCCGGACGGTGGACGGCGAGGTCGGCCATCAGCCGGGGCAGCAGTCGGGAGGCGAAGCCGGGTCCCGTGCCCACGTGCAGCTTGCCGTCCGTGGCCTGCGGCCCGCGGGCCCGGCTGACCACGAGGTCGGCGTGGTGCACCACGGCCTGGGCGTGGCGGATCACCCGCTGCCCCTCCGTGGTCAGCACCGTGCCGGCGCGCCCACGGTCCATCAGCGTGACCCCGAGCTCCCGTTCCAGCGCGGAGACCGCATGGCTGACGGCGGACTGACTGATGCCCAGCCGCTGCGCGGCGCGGGTGAAGCTCGCCGTCTCGGCAACGGCGACGAACGCGGCACACTGCGTCAGTTTCACGGCACCCTCTCGATAGGAAGCGTCATGCACGGCATTCATGCAGGGGACTCATGCACGTCCTTCATGCATGCCGAGGACGGTAATCGAAGAATGCTGCCCTCCGCTTTCGCCTCATCACAAAGAAGGGGCGCGGTGGATACTCCTTCCACCTTTGCGGGCGGCCGCTCCACCTTTGAATGATCTCCATTGACGATCACTCGCGGACGCTCCAAGAATGCGTTCCGCAATTCTCACTCCGCACGGCGACCAGCCCTGAAAGTGCGGCTGACACGAATCAGGAAAGCGAGCGATGCAACCCATTTACTCCCTGAGTCAGGCGGAGCGCGACGAGCTGTACAACCTGCTCGACGGGATCGGCAAGCACCCTTACCAGGACTACCCTGCCTTCTCCCGTGCCGTGGCGGATGTGATCGACCAGGGCCGCGTGCCGGCCTTCTTCACCGAGGTCTGCTCCCGCATACGCCAGGAGCGGCTCGACGGCACATCCCAGGCTCACGTCCTGCGCAACGTTCCCCTCGACGCGGAGATCCCGCTGCTCGACAACGACGACCCGGTCAGCGACAAGCACGCCAAGAAGACGATCTTCGTCGGCGAGGCCCTGCTGGAGCTGTTCAACCAGCTCATGGGCACGCCGCTGCTCGCCTACGCGCGCAACCGCGGTGACTTCTTCACCGACGTCGTCGCCTACAACCGCTTCGACGGCCTGTTCACGGGCTACAGCGACAGCGAGCTGTACTTCCACAACGACCGCACCGCGCACCCGGTGCGTGCCGACTACATCTCGCTGCTGGGCATGCGGTGCCCGGACGACGTGATCTACACCGGCTACGTGGACGGCACCGCCCTGCTCGAGCACCTCGACGACGAGCAGCAGGCCACGCTGCGCGAGTCGTACTTCGTCACGCCGTTCGACGTCTTCTCCCGCGAGCACAACAACGAGCTCACCGAGTCGGAGAAGCACCCGGTCCTCTACGGCCACCACAGCTTCCGGTACATGGACACCACGACGACCGTCGCTCCGGACGCCCCCGTGGCGGCCCGCGACGCGATCATCGCGCTGAAGGACGCTCTGGCCAAGGCCCACAAGCAGCGCCACCGCATCCTCACCGGTGACCTGTTCGTGCTGGCCAACCAGGACGGCATGCACAGCCGCGAGAAGATCGAGATCCTGGACCCGGTCCGGGCGAAGAGCCGGTGGCTGCTGAAGACCTACGCCTTCCGGGACGACGCGGCGGCCGACGTGCACGCCGACGCATGGCTGAACGGGACCCGCGGCCTCGTCGCCGACTGAGCAACCGTCACCAGCCGCCCGCCCGCGCCCGCGGGCGGGCGGCTCCCCAAAAGGAAGAGCTCATCCATGTCGTCCCGCGTCGCCTCCCGCTTCTCCCTGATCGAGAAGTCACCGACCTATGCGATCCTCGACCTGGCGGCCGAGCTGCGTGCCCAGGGCGAGTCCGTCATCGACCTGGGCGGTGGAGAACCGGACTTCGCCACTCCCGATCACATCACCACCGAGGCCCACGATGCCCTCGGCACCGGATTCACCCATTACACGCCCAGCCGCGGACTGCCCGCCCTGCTGGAGGCGATCGGCGACAAGCTGGCGAAGGACAACGGCCTGCACGTCGACCCGGCCCGGCAGCTGATCGTCACCCCGTCGGCCAAGCACGCCCTGTTCATCTCCGTCATGACCCTGCTCGGCCCCGGCGACGAACTGCTGGTGCCCACCCCGAGCTGGGTCAGCTACTCCGCGATGGCCCATCTCGCCGGTGCCCGGCCGGTGTTCGCCCCGCTGGCGGCGGCCGACGGCTTCCGCATCACCCGTGCGGCCCTTGAGGCGCACATCACGCCGAGCACGCGGGCCATCCTGATCAACAACCCCAACAATCCGACCGGCAACGTCCTGACCCCGGCCGAGGCGCAGACGATCGCCGACTGCGCTGTCGACCACGACCTGTTCGTGATCGCCGACGAGATCTACGAGAAGGTCCGCTTCCGTGGCGAGCACATCAGCCTCGCCACCCTGCCGGGGATGGCCGAGCGCACCGTGACGGTCAACGGCTTCTCCAAGGGCTATGCGATGACCGGCTGGCGGCTGGGGTACGTTGCGGCGCCCGAGGACGTCTCCGCCGAGATGCTCAAGGTGCAGCAGCACACCGTCGGATGCGCCGGATCGTTCGTCCAGCGCGGCGGCCTCGCGGCCCTGACCGGCCCGCAGCACGACATCGAGCGGATGACCGCCGCCTACGCCGAGCGCCGCGACCTGCTGGTGGACGGCCTGAACCAGGTGCCCGGCCTCGTCTGCGCACGACCGGACGCCGCCTTGTACGTCCTGTGCGACGTCACGGGCACCGGCTTCGCGGACGCGGCCTCGTTCACCGCCTGGCTGCTGCGTGAGGCGAAGGTCGCCGTCACTCCCGGCCCCGCGTTCGGCCCCGGCGGCGAGGGCCTGGTGCGGCTGTCCTTCGCCTCGGCACCGCAGGTGCTGCGGGAGGCCGTGGACCGCATCAGTGCCGTGACGGCCCGGCTGTGACCCTTCCCCTTCCGATCGGACCCTTTCTCTGGGAGGACCCGAAGTGACTGCTCCCCCCTCATCCTTGTCGCCCCTGCACGGCCGTCCCACACCGGTCACCGCCGCGACCGTCCGCCAGCGCCCTTCCGGGATGCCGGCCCACCGCTACCGTCCGTACGAGGCGATCGACCTGCCCGACCGCACCTGGCCGGAGCAGCGGATCACGCAGGCGCCGCGCTGGTTCTCCACCGACTTGCGGGACGGCAACCAGTCGCTGATCGACCCCATGTCGCCCGCCCGCAAGCGGGAGATGTTCGACCTGCTGGTGCGCATGGGCTACAAGGAGATCGAGGTCGGCTTCCCCGCGTCGGGGCAGACCGACTTCGACTTCGTGCGCCAGATCATCGAGGAGGACGCGATCCCGGAGGACGTGACGATCACCGTCCTCACCCAGGCCCGTGAAGAGATCATCGAACGGACCCTGGAGTCCCTCGTCGGTGCGCCGCGCGCCACCGTGCACCTGTACAACGCGACGGCTCCCCTCTTCCGCGACGTGGTCTTCCGCGCCGGGAAGGAGGAGATCAAGCGGATCGCGGTGGACGGCACCCGCCTGGTGATGGCCTACGCCGAGAAGCTGCTGGGCGACGAGACCGTCTTCGGCTACCAGTACAGCCCGGAGATGTTCACCGAGACCGAGCCGGACTTCGCCCTGGAGGTGTGCGGGGCGGTGATGGACCTCTGGCAGCCCGAGGAGGGCCGCGAGATCGTCTACGCCCTGCCGGCCACGGTCGAGCGCTCCACCCCTTCGACGTACGCGGACCGCATCGAGTGGATGTCGCGTCACCTGCCGCGGCGCCCGTACGTGTGCCTGTCCGCCCACCCGCACAACGACCGCGGCACCGCCGTCGCCGCCGCGGAACTGGCCGTGATGGCCGGCGTGAACCGGATCGAGGGCTGTCTGTTCGGCCAAGGGGAGCGCACCGGAAACGTCGACCTGGTCACCCTGGGCATGAACCTCTTCTCCCAGGGCGTCGACCCGCAGATCGACTTCTCCCGGATCGACGAGGTGCGCCGCACCGTGGAGCGCCTGACCCGGATGGAGGTCCACGCCCGGCACCCCTACGTCGGCGACCTGGTCTACACCGCCTTCTCCGGCTCTCACCAGGACGCGATCAAGAAGGGCTTCGAGGCCCTGGAGGCCCGGGCCGCGCAACAGGGCACGCCCGTCGCCGAGACCGAGTGGGGCGTGCCGTACCTGCCGATCGACCCCCGGGACGTCGGCCGCTCCTACGAGGCCGTCATCCGCGTCAACTCCCAGTCGGGCAAGGGCGGCGTGGCCTACGTCCTGCGCAACGACCATCACCTCGACGTGCCGCGCCGGATGCAGATCGAGTTCTCCCGCGCCGTGCAGCAGTACACGGACACCCGCGGCGGCGAGGCCACGCCGGAGGACATCTGGTTGCTGTTCTCCGACACCTACCTCGAGCGCTACGACGACCCCTGGGGTCGGGTGGCGGTGCTCGGGCACCGCACCGACACGGCCGACGACGGCACGTGCCGGCTCACGGTCGAGGCGCGCCTCGACGGCGAGCCGGCGGAGCTGACCGGCACCGGGGCCGGGCCCGCGGAGGCGGCCGCCGGCTCCCTGGCGCCCCTCGCCTCGGTGACGGTGCTGCAGACGACGAGCCACCCGGTCGACGACGGTTTGCGCCCGGCCACCGTCGTCTACGCCGAGTGCCTGGTGGACGGCGAGGTGCTGTGGGGAGCCGGCATCGACGCCCACCCCACCCAGGCGTGCGTCAAGGCAGTGGTCTCGGCGGCGAACCGGCGGCTCGGCCGGCGCTCCGCGCAGAGCGCGGTCACGGCTCCGGCCAGTCGCTGAGGCCGCGGTGGGAGGCCGTCTGCTGGAACAGCAGGACGGCCTCCACCCGGTTGCGGACCTTCAGCTTCCCGAGGATGTGGGACACGTGGCTCTTGACGGTCGCGGAGGTGATATCCAGCTCATCGGCGACCTCGGTGGTGGACATGCCGCCCGCGAGCAGGGACAGGACCTCGAACTCCCGGTCGGACAGGCTGCCGATGTGATGCCCGGGCCCGGCCGCCGCCTTCGGCTTGCCGGCCGGGCCCGGCACGGCGGTGGGAATCAGCCCGGAGCTGAAGAGGGTGTACCCGACGGCCGCCGCACCGACGGCGAAGCCGAGCCGGTCGGGCTTGGCGTCCTTGGCGAGCAGGCCCGCGGCGCCTGCCGCGAGGGCGGCGTCGATGTCCCGGCCGGCCCACCGGGCGCTGAGCAGGAGCACCCGTGCCCCCCTGTCCACCAGGGCCCGCACCTGGCGGCCGACGTCGTCACCGGGACTGACGGACCACAGCACCAGATCCACCCGGTCGAGCTGCCACTCGCGTAACGGCCGTCCGGCGTCGATCGCAAAGATCGACCGCACCTGGCCGCTGCCGCGCAGCGTCGTGCCGATGACATGGCGGGAGAGCGGGTCCCGGTCGGCGATGAGCACCCGAGGGGCGGTCGTGCTCCGTGCGGATGCCGGGGGAACCGGTGCGGCCACGGAGGCGTGCATCACTCTCCGTACGGGAAGGATCCGTCTACCGTCACCGGCGCTCCCCGGCGGCCCCGGGAGACGGGTGGCTGGGGCATGGGACATGCGAACCTCCAAGGCGCGCCTCCTGGCGCTGGGCGGGGCGATTCGTGGGGGATGCAAGCATGTGCCGTCGTGTCTTCCGCGGGACGCGGGCGCGCGAACGCTCGCCGACGTCGTCGGGGCGCCGTCGCAACCTCAAGCGGTCGCGGTGCACACGAGGTGAGAAACAGTCGGACCGTGGGGGGCCCGAGGGTGAAGTGTGGTGGCGAATCCTCCGGGCGGTGTCAACCGGCGTGGTGGTTCGCGGGCTCGTGGCGCGGCGTCATGTGCCGCTCGGTACAAGGACACTGGGGACGGCGGACGCCGTGGCGGAAGCCCGTGCTGCTGCGTCCGTAGTGAGCGTTCGACGTGCTGCGGCCTACCGATGACATGGTCTCTCCCCCCGGCGATCGCCAAGATAATGCATCCCTGTACCAGCTGTCGCCGTGTCGTTACCCACGTCCCTGAACAGCAAGAACGCCCCTCCCGGAAGGGAGGGGCGTGAAGTGCGGAGCGCCCCCGGCAGGACTCGAACCTGCGGCCAAGCGCTTAGAAGGCGCCTGCTCTATCCACTGAGCTACGGGGGCCGGTGTGTGCGGCGGTCGCGGACGGCTGAAGCCCCGGGCTCGGTGGTGCCGTGACCTTGCCGGGGACAAGGATAGGGCTCCGCGTACCTCGTCCCGGTTGCTTCACCTCCGTAGCACGATGTGGAGGTTCGGTGAAGCGGTCCTGATAATCGCAGGCAGGTGCGATTTTCGCATCGTTTTTGACGTCCCGGGAAGCGGGTGTTGTCTACTCGTTATGCCTGGGCCCCGTGCGCCACGCAGTGCGCCCGAGGGCCAATATGTTTCAAAATCACCCCAGAATTGGGCATTCTGCACGTGTGGCGACCTTGGACGTACGGCCCCGACTGCTCGACGCGCTGTCCGCACTGCGTGACCGCGTGGACGCCGCACGCTTCCCGCTCTCCCTTCCCGGCGCCGCCCGGGCCCGCCGGAACCGGGCCGAATTGCTGGCGCAGCTCGACGACTACCTGATCCCGCGCCTGTGCGCGCCCGAGGCGCCGCTGCTGGCCGTGGTGGGCGGGTCCACCGGGGCCGGCAAGTCCACGCTGGTGAACTCGCTGGTGGGGCGGCGGGTCACCGAGGCGGGGGTGCTGCGCCCCACCACGCGTACCCCGGTCCTGGTCTGCCATCCCGACGACCACCACTGGTTCGCCGGCCCCCGGGTGCTGCCCCGACTGCGCCGGGTGTGGGTGCCGGCCCAGGACGGCGCCGCCGGCGCCTGCGCCGCCGAGGGCGTCGACGAGGAGGAGGCGACGGCGGCCGTCCCGGAGCCCGAGGAGGACGAGGACACCCCGCTCGCCCTGCGCATCGAGACCGACCGCTCCCTGCCGCGCGGCCTGGCCCTGCTGGACGCCCCCGACATCGACTCCCTGGTCGCCCGCAACCGCGACCTGGCCGCCGCCCTGATCTGCGCCGCCGACATCTGGGTGCTGGTCACCACCGCCACCCGCTACGCCGACGCGGTCCCCTGGCACCTGCTGCGCACGGCCAAGGAGTACGACGTCACGCTCGTGACCGTGCTGGACCGGGTGCCGCACCAGGTGGCCGTCGAGGTCTCCCGGCAGTACGACGCGCTGCTGGAGAACGCCGGCCTCGGCGACGTGCCGCGCTTCACCATCCCGGAGTTGCCCGAATCCGCCGACGGCAGCGGACTGCTGCCCTCCACCGCGGTCGCCGGGCTGCGCGCCTGGCTCGCCCAGCGCGCCGAGGATCCCGCCGCCAGGGCCGTCGCCACCGCCCGCACCGCCCGCGGCGTGCTGTCCTCGCTGGGCTCCCGGCTGCCCGGGCTCGCCGGGGCCTTCGCCGTGCAGCACGCCGCCGCCGTACGGACCCTGCAGCGCGTGGAGGACGCCTACGGGCGGGCGATCGAACGGGTGCGCGGGGAGATCGAGGCGGGCGAGGCACTGGCCGGGGACGCCCTGACGCACTGGCGCGGCTACCCCGACGACAGCACCCCCGACGAATTGCTCACCGCCCTGACCGGCTCCGTCGTCGCACTGCTGAGCTGCGCCGCGGACGCCGCCGACGAGGAGATCGCCGCGTTCTCCGAGACCGACCCGGCCGCCGTGGACGCCCTCGGCCCCCGCGACCCGGACGGGATGCGCGCCCGGGTGGGCGTGGCCGTGCGCCGGTGGCGGCGCTGCCTGGAGGAGATCGCGGAGGAGGAGGTCCGGGCCGCCGAACGCGACAAGGGGGCCGAGAGCGAACGCACTGCCGCACTGCTGGCCGCGGCGCTGCTGGGCGGCCGGCGGGCCGCCGGTGCGGGCGCGACGCTGGCGTCGGCCTACGGCGCCCAGCGCGCGCTGCGACTGCGCGACCGCGGTGGGCAGTTGCTGGCCGACTGCCTGGAGCAGGTCCTCGACGCCGAGCGCGACCGCCGTACGCGCCCGCTCGAAGCACTGGAGATGACCCCGGACCACCAGGTGGAGCTCATCGCGGCGCTGTCCCTGTTGCAGAAGGAGAGGTGACGGCCGTGTCCACAAGGGACGAGGGCCGGGCCGCGGACCCCGGGGACGACACCGGGGCCGGGGCGGGGTGCGGGAACGACACCGACGCCTCCGCGGAACCGGGGGCGTATGAAGGCGACGCAGAGCGCATGGTCTCCGCCGAGCGCCTCGGTCCCACGGCGCGCCCCGACCGCTACTGGAACGACGGCCTCATCGCCCGCCGCTCCCGCCCCGAGCCCGCCCCGCGCCGGGTCGCGCACGCCGGGCCCCTGCCGGAGCCCGCGCCCCCGGCCGTGCCCCGCATCGCCCCCTCGCCCTCGCCGGTCGGGCTCGCGCTGCGGCCGCGCCTGGACGCCCTGCGCGAACTGGTCGGGCTCTCCCGCGCCCGCCTGGACCGGCGCACGCTCGCCGAGGCGGGGCGCGTGCTGGAGGAGGCCGCCGCCCGGCACCGCCATGCGCTGGACCTGACCGTCGTGGCCATCGCGGGGGCGACGGGCAGCGGGAAGTCCACGCTGTTCAACGCCCTCGCCCGGGCGCAGCTCTCGGAGGCCGGCGTACGCCGCCCCACGACCGCCATGCCCGTCGCGTGCGCGTGGAGCGACCGGGCGGACGGCCTGCTGGAGCGCCTGGGCATCCCCGCCCGCGCCCGCCGGCAGCCGGTGCGGCCGTACGACCCGGCGCTCGGCGGCCTGGTGCTGCTCGACCTGCCCGACCACGATTCGGCGGCGCCCGGCCACCGCGAGCAGGTGGACCGGCTGCTCGGCCTGGTGGACGCGGTGATCTGGGTGGTGGACCCGGAGAAGTACGCGGACGCCGTGCTGCACGAGCGCTATCTGCGGCCGCTGGCGGGCTACGCCGAAGTGACGTTCGTCGTGCTCAACCAGGTGGACCGGCTCGCCGCGGACGCCGCCGACCAGGTGCTGGACGACCTGCGGCGGCTGCTGGACGAGGACGGCATCGCCCTCGGCGAGCACGGCGAGCCCGGGGCCGCGGTGCTGGCCCTGTCCGCGCTGACCGGGGCGGGCGTGGGCGAACTGCGCGACGCCCTGGGCGGCTTCGTGGCCCGCCGGAACGCGGCGGAGCTGCGGCTGACGGCCGACGTCGACGGCGTCTCGGCCCGGCTGCGGCCCGCCTACGTCACCGACGTGCGGCCGGGGCTGACCGAGCGGGCGCGGCAGGAGTTCGAGGACCGGCTGGCGGAGGCGGTCGGCGCCCAGGCGGCCGGGCTCGCCGCGGAACGGGCGTGGCGCCGGGACGCCGAGCGGGCCTGCGGTACGGCATGGACGCGACTGCGCTACTGCTACGAGTGGTGCAAGAAATTCGCCGGATTCGCGCCGCGCACCGCGCGGGGCGGCGACGGCGACGGTGACGAGTGCGTCGGCGGTGACACCAGGGGCCCGAGCGGCATCGGTACGGGGCCGGCCCCCCGCCGCACGGCCTCCCGGCCGCTGGTCGAGCAGGCCGTACGGGCCCTGGCGTACGAGGCGTCCGCCGGGCTGCCGGACCCCTGGGCCCAGGCGGTGCGCGAGGCGGCCGCCCGGGGCGCGGAAGGGCTGGCCGAGGCCCTGGACGAGGTGGCCGCCACGGCGTCGGCGGCCGAGGTGCCGGGCGCGCGGCGGCCCGTCGGCGCGGGCGGCGCCGAGCCGCCCACGGGCGTGGGACGCGCCGACGGCGGCCGCACGGGCGTGTGGCCGACGAGCGGCGGCGGCCGGCGCGGCGGCGCCCGCTCCCAGACCGTACGGCCCCGCTGGTGGGCGGCGGTCGCGGCCGGCCAGGGCATGCTGTCGCTGGTGCAACTGCTGGGACTGGCCTGGATGGTGGGGGACGTGACCGGCGACTTCGCGGGCGGCCCCTGGTGGGCGCCGGCGGCCCTCATGGCCGGCGGCGGCCTGGCCGGCCCGGTGCTGGCCTGGTGCGGGCGGCTCGCGGCCCGGGGGCCGGCGCGGGGGTACGGGCTGGAGACCGAGCACCGGCTGCGCAGCGCCGCCGCGTGCTGCGGCCGGGCCCGCGTCCTGGAGCCGGTGGCGGCGGAGCTGCTGCGGTACCGGGAGGTACGGGCCCAGTACGTGATCGCCGCGGGCGAGGCGTGACCTCGGGGGCCTCGGAGGTGTCCCCAGGGGCCTCGGAGGTGACCTCAGGGGCCTCGGAGGTGACCTCAGGGGTGGCCTCAAGGGTGACGGAGTTTTCCCCATGCCGCTGCTTGTCCACAGCCCTCTGCGGGGATCGCGGGACCCGGGCACGATGAAGTCCGGGCCGGTCGTGGCGACCGGTTCCGGCGACGGGGGAGGAGCCTTCCGATGAACGAGACGCTCGTGACGGTCGTGGGGAACGTGGCGACGCAGCCCGACTTCAGGGAGGCGGCCAACGGCGCGGCCCTCTCGCGCTTCCGGCTCGCGGCGACAGTGCGCCGCTGGGACCGGCAGCGCGAGGAGTGGGCCGACGCGTACACCAGCTTCTACACCGTGTGGGCCTGGCGCACCCTGGCGGCGAACGTGGTCGGGTCGTTGTCGGTGGGGGAACCGGTCATCGTGCAGGGCAGGTTGCGCATCCAGGAGCAGGAGCGCGAGGACAGGCGGTGGCTGTCGGCGGACATCGACGCGGTCTCCATCGGCCACGATCTGACGCGCGGCACCTCCGCCTTCCGCAGGGTTGCGCCGGCCCGGCTGCCACTGCCGGTCGAGCCGGTCCGCGTGGCGGCCGCCGTCGGCGCCGGGGAGCCGGGACCGGGGTCCTGACGGGCCCTCGCGGAGCAAGCGGTTCCGGTGATTTATCGATAATCGCCGCCATCAAACGTTGATGTGATAACGATTCCGATTCGGATCGGCCGTCCGAAGAGATGTGCGGCCCGGAGCCCTGCAACTGATCTTTAAGATCCCCTGCATGGCAACGGGGGCACCTGCGTTCCGAGTTGTCCGACGGGGCGCTCGTGCGACGGCCGGGGCCGGTCCGTGCGCGGTCCGCGCCCGCGCGAAAGGAAATCCATGAACTCTGTGAAGGGGCGGGGGATCGTCCGCCGCGCCCTGGTGCTGCTGGTGGCGTGCGGTCTGACGCTCGCCGGCACGGCGGCCTCCGGTGCCGCGGCCACCGAGGAGGGCACGCAGCAGGGCGGCGTGAGCGCCACCCTGGGCCGCATCACCGCCGGCGGCGGCGCCGTGGTGCACGACCGGCGCAGGACCGGCCCCGTCATGGCCGGCCTGTTCGAGATGAAGGTCGACGGCGGCGGCACCCTGCAGACCTACTGCGTCGACATCCTCACCAACACCGTCGACGGCGCCAAGTACAAGGAGACGGGCTGGGGCGAGTCCTCGCTGCACGACAACCCCAACGCCGGGCGGATCCGCTGGATCCTGCAGCACTCCTATCCGCAGGTCAACGATCTTGCCGCGCTCGCCAAGGACTCCGGCGCCGGCACCCTCGACGCCAACAGCGCCGCCGCCGGCACCCAGGTCGCCGTCTGGCGCTACTCCGACTCCGTCAAGGTCGACGCCGTCAGCCCCGAGGCCCAGAAGCTCGCCGACTATCTCTACGGACACGCCGAGGACACCCCCGAGCCGCAGGCGTCCTTGACCCTGACCCCGGCGGCCGTCTCCGGCCGGGCCGGCGGGCGCATAGGCCCCGTCACCGTCCGCACCGACGCGAGCAGCGTCACCGTCACGCCCTCCGCCGCCGCGGTCGCGAAGAACGTCCGGCTCGTCGACAAGGCGGGCAAGCCCGTCACCACCACCGGCAACGGCGGCGAGGTCTACTTCGACGTCCCCGCCGGCACCCCCGACGGCTCCGCCGCGCTGAAGGCCACGGCCGCCACCAAGGTCCCCGTGGGCCGCGCCTTCATCGGCGACCACACCCGGACCCAGACCATGATCCTCGCCGGGTCCAGCGAGAGCACCGTGTCGGCGGCGGCCGGGGCCACCTGGGCCGCCAAGGGCGCGATACCCGCGGTGACCGCCCGGAAGGACTGCGCGGCGGGTGGAGTGCAGGTCGCCGTGGAGAACAAGGGCGACCGCCCGTTCGCCCACGAGCTGCAGGGCCGTGCGCACACCGTCGCCCCCGGCCGCACCGAGACGACGCTGGTCCGGGTCGGCGAGGACCAGGCGTACCGGCTCCAGGTCACCGGCCCCGGCGGCTTCGCCAGAACCTTCTCCGGCATCCTCGACTGCCGCACCGCCGAAACCGGCGCCGCCGAAGGCCCCGGCACCGCCAGGCCCTCCGCCGCGGCGAGCCCCGTCGTCATGCACAAGGCCGGCGCCGGTGGCGGCCCCGCGGCCGGCGGCGACCTCGCCGGGACCGGGGGCAGCGGCGCCACGCCCGAGGTGGCCGGCGTGGCCATCGCCTTGATCGTCGTGGGCGGCGCCGCCGTCTTCCTCCTGCGCCGCACGGAGGCGGCCGGCGACCAGTGACGCGGGGTGCCCGGTGACGCGGCGGCCCGCCGGGCACAACGCGTTTCCGCCGAGGGGTACCGGTACGGCAAGATGGGGTGTATCTGCCCTCACGCGGCGGAGCCGCACATTGGCCCTTCTCGATTGCCGGACGGTTTCTCTTGGCTGAGTACATCTACACCATGCGCAAGACGCGCAAGGCGCACGGCGACAAGGTCATCCTCGATGACGTGACGCTGAGCTTCCTGCCCGGTGCGAAGATCGGTGTGGTCGGCCCCAACGGTGCCGGTAAGTCCACCGTCCTCAAGATCATGGCCGGGCTGGAGCAGCCGTCGAACGGCGACGCGTTCCTCTCGCCCGGGTACAGCGTCGGCATCCTCATGCAGGAGCCGAAGCTCGACGAGTCCAAGACGGTGCTGGAGAACGTCCAGGACGGCGTCGCGGAGATCAAGGGCAAGCTCGACCGGTTCAACGAGATCGCCGAGCTGATGGCCACCGACTACTCCGACGCGCTGCTGGAGGAGATGGGCAAGCTCCAGGAGGAGCTCGACCACGCCAACGCCTGGGACCTCGACGCCCAGCTCGAGCAGGCCATGGACGCCCTCGGCTGCCCGCCCGCCGACTGGCAGGTCACCAACCTCTCCGGTGGTGAGAAGCGCCGCGTGGCCCTGTGCAAGCTGCTGCTGGAGGCCCCCGACCTGCTGCTGCTCGACGAGCCCACCAACCACCTCGACGCCGAGTCGGTGAACTGGCTGGAGCAGCACCTGGCCAAGTACGCCGGCACCGTCGTGGCGATCACCCACGACCGGTACTTCCTCGACAACGTCGCCGAGTGGATCCTGGAGCTCGACCGCGGCCGCGCCCACCCCTACGAGGGCAACTACTCCACCTACCTGGAGAACAAGGCCGCGCGCCTGAAGGTCGAGGGCCAGAAGGACGCCAAGCGCCAGAAGCGCCTGAAGGAAGAGCTGGAGTGGGTCCGCTCCAACGCCAAGGGCCGTCAGGCCAAGTCCAAGGCGCGCCTCGCCCGCTACGAGGAGATGGCCGCCGAGGCCGACAAGATGCGGAAGCTGGACTTCGAGGAGATCCAGATCCCGCCGGGCCCGCGCCTGGGCAACGTCGTCGTCGAGGTCAACAACCTCTCCAAGGCCTTCGGTGACAAGGTCCTCATCGACGACCTGTCCTTCACCCTGCCGCGCAACGGCATCGTCGGCGTCATCGGCCCCAACGGCGCCGGCAAGACCACCCTGTTCAAGATGATCCAGGGCCTGGAGAAGCCGGACTCCGGCGACATCAAGGTCGGCGAGACGGTCAAGATCTCCTACGTCGACCAGAACCGCTCCAACATCGACCCCAAGAAGACGCTGTGGGCCGTCGTCTCCGACGAGCTGGACTACATCAACGTCGGCCAGGTCGAGATGCCCTCGCGCGCCTACGTCTCCGCGTTCGGCTTCAAGGGCCCGGACCAGCAGAAGCCGGCCGGCGTCCTCTCCGGCGGCGAGCGCAACCGCCTGAACCTGGCGCTCACCCTCAAGCAGGGCGGCAACCTGCTGCTCCTCGACGAGCCGACCAACGACCTCGACGTCGAGACGCTCTCCTCGCTGGAGAACGCCCTGCTCGACTTCCCCGGCTGCGCCGTGGTCGTCTCCCACGACCGCTGGTTCCTCGACCGGGTCGCCACGCACATCCTGGCGTACGAGGGCAACTCCAAGTGGTTCTGGTTCGAGGGCAACTTCGAGTCGTACGAGAAGAACAAGATCGAGCGTCTCGGCCCGGACGCGGCCCGTCCGCACCGCGCCACCTACAAGAAGCTCACCCGGGGCTGACCGTGGCGCGCTACCGCTACTCCTGCCCCCTGCGCTGGTCTGACATGGACGCCTACGGCCATGTCAACAACGCGGTCTTCCTGCGTTACCTCGAAGAGGCCCGGATCGACTTCATCCACGCGGTGAAGCAGGGCGCGACGCAGGGCAACTTCGCGGACGGGTCCGTCGTGGCCCGCCACGAGATCGACTACCTGCGTCCGCTGGTCCACCGGCCCGAGCCGGTGACCGTCGAGCTGTGGGTGGCGAAGATCGGCGCGGCGTCCATGACGGTCTCCTACGAGATCAAGGACGCCGAGCAGACCTACGTCCGCGCCTCGACCGTGGTCGTGCCGTTCGACCTCGCCGCGGGCCGCCCGCGCCGGGTCACCCCGGAGGAGCGCGAGCTGCTCCTGGCGTACGAGGACGACGCCGCGGAGGAGGCCGTCGCCGCATGACGCAGCGGCTGCGCTTCGCCGATGCCGGGGAGGCGGCCGACCTGGCCGCCTTCCTGGCCCGGCTGATCCACTTCGACCGGGCCGCGGCCGTCCGGCTGCAGGCCGGCGGCGGGGTCCTCGCGGTCTTCGGCCGGCCGCCGTCCTTCGAGGTGCTGGCCGTGCGCACCGCCCGGCTGGCCGACCCGGTCGAGCTGGACGTCACCGTCTCGGCGGGGCAGCTCCTGGACGCCCTGGACGAGCCGCACGAAGGGGAGCCGGCCCGGCACGGCGCCGCGGCCGGCATCGTCGTCCCGCCCCCGGTCACCGGCCCGCCGTGGGCCGGGGTGCTGCCGCCGCGCGGCGGCTGGCAGCGCGTCGAGGGGCTGCCCGGCGAGCAGGCGGTGCGTGCGGCCGTGGCCGCGGCGGTCGCGGAGTTCCGCGCCCGCGACGAGGCGCTGCCCGAGCAGCACCGCACCCGGGCCGAGCGCGACCGCATCGGCCGGGAGATCTGGTCCCGCACCCTGGGGGAGACGGGGCTGCCGCTGCGGGCGGTGCACGCCGCCCAGGCGCTGGGCTTCCTGCGCCCGGCCCGGGCCCAGGCGCCCGCGGGCGCCCGCAACGGCACGGCCACGGCGCTGGCCCCGGAGCCGCTGGCGCTGTTCGCCGCGCGGGGCTGGCTGCGGCTGCGCACGCCGCACGGCTCGGTGGCCGTGAGCACCGGCGGCGGCCTGCGGGACCTGTCGGTCACCCCCCGGCACTAGGCCCTGCGCGCCAGCCGAGCTCGTCCTGCCGCGCAAGGTCACCGCGGGAATCCGGGCCGCGCGGTCGAGCGGCCGGACGCCCCGCTCCGACGGATCGCCGTTCGAGCTGCGCCATTCCGCCGCCGGCTGACCGGGACGGAGCGCCGGAGGGGCCGAGAAATGGTTTGCCGACCCGGTGGCTGTGTGTCACCGTTCGGCCTGGACGGGCAGTTGATCATCGGCGGCCGGTCGACGTCGACATGTCGGCGGCCTCTCGGGGATCCACCGGAGAGGTGACGAAACGATGGGAACCGGTGCCGTGGGGAACAATTACGAGGACGAGTGTCGCCGGGCGTTGGCCGAGGAGCAGGCGAAGAGCCTTGCCGGGACCAACAACTGGGAACATGTGGACAGGGAGCGGGTCCACCAGGACTGGGACGTCCTGTACCGGGAGATCACGGCTTTCCTGGACGGCGGCTCCCTGCCGGGGGACCAGAAGATCCAGGAGCTCGTCCGCAGGCACTTCGACATCGCCTGCCGGTTCTACACCCCCTCCAGGGAGGCTTACGTCGGCATGTCGCTCTTCTACGCCGAGGACGAGGCCATGAGGGCGTTCCACAATTCCTACCACCCCGGGATGGTGGATTTCCTGGGCGCCGCGATCAAGATGTTCGCCGAGCAGGGGAGCGGGTTCGCCCCCAGCGCAGGGGCCGAGGCTTCGGCGTAGTCGGGCGGCACGCGCCAGGACGTGCATGGACGGGGTAGGCCACAGGGCTGCCGCAGCCCCTGGGGGGAGAAGGCAGAGACCGGGGTCCCGGGCTGGTGCCGAGACGCCATCGCGTGTGAGGACGACTTCTGTGGAGTCGACGCTCAGGTCCCATGTGATCGCACCTTCCGCGTCGGCCAGGGACTGGAGACGGGTGAGGATCCGGTGCCAGGTGCCATTCCGCTGCCATCGGCGGAACAGGTCGTAGATCCGGGCCCATGGTCCGTACTCGACGGGCACGTCCCGCCACGGAACACCGGTTCACGGCCTGGCGCCTGCCCGGCGGGTGCGGTGCGCCCCGTCAGGGGCGCGGGGAACTGCGTGACTAGCCACGACGCACCCGCAGACGGGGCGCCGTGGGTCAGTCGGCTGTGTTGATCATGGTGGCGGCCGCGTACGTCAGGTAGTTCCACAGCTGTCCTTCGAGCCCGGGCTCCAGCCCGAGCTCGTCGACGGCGTCGCGCATGTGCCGCAGCCACGCGTCGTGGGCGGCGCGGTCCACGGTGAACGGTGCGTGGCGCATCCGCAGCCGGGGGTGACCGCGGTTCTCGCTGTAGGTGCGCGGACCGCCCCAGTACTGCATCAGGAACAGGGCCAGGCGTTCCTCGGCCGGGCCGAGGTCCTCCTCGGGGTACATCGGCCGCAGCAGCGGGTCCTCGGCCACACCCTGGTAGAAGCGGTGGGCCAGGCGCCGGAAGGTCTGCTCCCCGCCGACCTGCTCGTAAAAGGTCTGCTCCTGAAGCGTGCCGCGCGGAATCTCCATCACCCCTCCATGGTCTCAGACCACCGGACCGAGGACCTCCGCCTTAAGACTCCTCAGCCCCGCCGCACCGTGATCGTCGTCCAGGCGCCCACGTGCACCCGGTCGCCCTCGCGCAGCGGCACCGGCACGTACGGCTGGATGGGATCCTCCGAACCGTTGATCGTCGTGCCGTTGGTGGAGTCCTGGTCGACCACGGCCCAGCTGCCGTCCGGCTGCTGCACCAGCATGGCGTGCTGGTGGGAGACGCCCGGGTCCTCCGGCGGGCGGGAGAGGTCGATGTCGGGGGACTCGCCGGTGCTGTGCCGCCGGCGGCCGATGGTGACCTGCCCGCCGTCCAGCGGGAAGCGCAGTTCGGGGGAGTAGGCAGGCAGGTTCAGCCCGGCCGCTTCCGGGCCGCTGCGGTTCATCATCGACAGGAAGTACTCGCGGTCCGGGGCGACGACGGCCACCCAGCCGGCGGGCGGCTCGGGCGCGCCCTCCGGCGGCGAGAGCACCCAGTCGTCCTCGTAGCCGGGGGAGTCGTAGCCGGGAGCGTTGTGGCCGGGGGCGGTGCGGCCCGGGGTGGCGTGCTGCCGGGAGCCGTACCCCTGCGCGTCGTAGCCCTGTGCCTCGTAGTCCTGCCCGTCGTAGCCCGGGGCGGCCGTCCCGTAGCCCTGGCCGGGGCCCTGCGGGGTCAGCGGCTCGGCCGGACGGTTGACCCGGGAGGGCCGGGAGCCCTGGTAGTCGAAGCCCTGCGGCGGCTGGGGGTGGGCCGGCGGCGGGGGCGGCGGCGCGGACTGCAGCCCGTGGCCGGGCGGGGGCGGCGGCGAGGCGTACGGGTTGGCCGAGCGGGTGACGAAGTTGTAGCGGCACTCCTCGCAGAACGGCGCCTGCGCCTCGCGCGGTGTGCGGCACTGCGGGCACAGCTCGGCCTGGACGGTGGCGTCGCCGGCGGGCCCCGGGTAGCCGTAGCCGCCCGTGGCGCCGGGGGCGGGCGGGCCGGGCGGGACCGGGGGGGGCGGGGG